>NZ_CFHWAF010000006.1:0-59620 GCF_984452065.1 Hoeflea sp.
CGAGAACCCGTTTCTTCAAAACATTCGAGGCTTTGAACGTCATCACCCGGCGCGGCGATATCGGAACCTCCTCACCCGTTTTCGGGTTACGGCCGATCCGCTCGTTCTTGTCCCTGATCTGAAAGGTCGCGAAGGAGGAAAGCTTGACGCTTTCACCGCGGACGATGGCGTTGCAGATTTCGTCAATCACCATCTCGACCAATGAAGCGGATTCGGTTCTTGAAAGCCCCACCTTGCGGAATACCGCTTCCGCCAGATCCGCTCTCGTGACCGTTTTTCCACTCATTGATTTACCGCCATTCCCGTATTTGCTGTCAGGCCTTGCCTGCGGGCTCACAAACACTATTGACCTATGGAGAGCGGGTCAAGACGTGATTATGTTGCAGCGCATCTATAAGCATATGAAAGTCGGGCTTTTTCCGCCTTTGGGCTACCAGCGCACCATGACGGCGCCCCAGGTGAAGCCACCGCCCATCGCCTCGAGCAGCACGACATCGTTCTGCTTGATGCGCCCGTCTTCCAGTGCATCGACGAGTGCAAGCGGGATCGAAGCGGCCGACGTATTGCCGTAGCGATCGACCGTGATCACGACTTTTTTCGGATCGATACCCAATTTGCGCGCCGAGGCGTCAATAATCCGCTTGTTGGCCTGATGCGGAACGAACCAGTCGATGTCGTCGGCGGTCATTCCGGTGGCATCGAACACGGATTCGATCACGTCCGTAATCATGCTGACGGCGTGCTTGAACACCTCGCGGCCCTCCATACGAAGATGACCGACCGTCTGTGTCGAAGACGGGCCGCCGTCCACGTAGAGCTTTTCCTTGTGACACCCGTCAGAGCGCAGCTTCGAGGCCAGCACGCCCCGGTCGGACAACTTGCCGGGCGATTCAACGGCCTCCAGAAGGAGCGCGCCGGCGCCGTCGCCGAAGAGCACGCAGGTTCCCCTGTCGCTCCAGTCGAGAATGCGGGAGAAGGTCTCCGAGCCGATCACGAGCGCCCGTTTGGCCAGCCCACCGCGCAGATAGGCATCCGCCGTCGTCACGGCGTAGACAAAGCCGGTGCATACGGCCTGGATGTCGAAGGCGGCGCCGTGACGCATGCCGAGCCGGTTCTGAATATCGACGGCGGCGGCGGGAAAGGTGTTGTCCGGCGTGGAGGTGGCGACGATGATCAGATCAATGTCCTGCGGGCCAAGGCCCGCATTGTCCAGAGCGGCTCTCGCAGCGCCTTCTCCAAGGGAACAGGTCGTCTCGCTTTCATCGGCGATGTAGCGCTGACGGATACCCGTACGCTGGACAATCCACTCGTCGGTCGTATCGACGACGCCTTCCATGTCCCGGTTGGTCATAGCCCGTTTCGGCAGACAAGAGCCGTAACCACGCACAACTGATCGGATCATACTCACCCCTGATTTTCCTCAACCAGCTCGCCGTTCGCCGGCATCCTCGCGTGGAAGAGTTTCAAATCGTCTTCAATCTTAGAGATAAGGTTGTTTCGCGCCATGTCATGGGCAACGTCGACAGCGGCGGCAAATCCGTCCGCATCGGTTCCGCCGTGGCTCTTGATCACAACCCCGTTCAGTCCGAGAAAAACACCGCCATTGACCTTGTTTGGGTCCATCCTCTCACGCAGCCGGTCGAACGCGCTTTTTGCCATCAGGTAACCGAGCCGGGCGAGCAATGTGCGGTTCATGGCGGCACGCAGATATTCGGCGATCTGCCGCGCCGTGCCCTCGGCGGCCTTCAGAGCGATGTTGCCGGAAAAACCCTCGGTCACGACCACGTCGACCGTTCCCTTGCCGAGATCGTCTCCCTCGACAAAGCCACGGTAGTCCATACCCGGAAGCTGGCTGTCACGCAGGATGCCTCCGGCCTCCTTGACTTCCTCCTGCCCCTTTATCTCTTCCACGCCGATATTGAGCAGGCCGACCGTCGGCCGGTCAATTTCGAACAATGCCCGCGCCATGGCCGCGCCCATCATCGAAAAATCGATAAGCTGCTGGGCATCGGCGCCGACCGTCGCGCCGACATCGAGGACGATGCTTTCGCCTCTCACAGTCGGCCATATGGCGGCAATCGCGGGACGTTCGATATTGGCCATCGTCCTGAGGCAGAAACGGGCCATGGCCATCAACGCGCCGGTATTGCCGGCGGACACGCAGACATCCGCCTCACCGTTCTTGACCGCCTCGATCGACCGCCACATCGAGGAGCGCCGGCGGCCCTGCCGAAGCGCCCTGCTCGGCTTGTCGTCCATACGCACCGCGACATCGCAATGGTGAAACTCGCTGGCGTCCTTGAGTTTCGGGAACTGTTCCAGGATCGGCAGGCACTTGTCCTCGATCCCAAAGAGCTGAAACCTGAGTTCGGGATAACGATCAAGAGACTTCGCCAGACCGGGGATGGCCACTTCCGGACCGAAATCGCCTCCCATTACATCCACTGCAACCGTAATCAATCTATCTTATCCCTCATCGCGCTTTCCGTTCCGGCCGCGGAAAGTCGTCCCTCCGGCTTGCAGTAAATAACTGTTTTGCGCCGGCATACAATATAATTGTCCATGGGTTCTACACCTGTCCGAGATTTCACGGTCAAATGTGCCCGGTTCGGAAGTGGAGGCAGGGTCTATGATCAGCCTTTGCTCCAGTGTTTCAGCCCGGCGAAGGGAGATGGCGGCCGGTCTTCTTCGGCCGGCGTGTCGTCGGCTGCCTCCAGGACAGCGCCCTCTTTACGCGGATAGGGGTCGATTGCCAACACGACAAATTCCGCACAGACCGCTCCCACGTCGATGGAATCGCCGGTGAACGTTTCGGGCAGGTCGGGTCCTTCCGCATCAAAAACCATTTCGCCGGTTTCATCGACCGGCATGCGCGCAAGCCGTGAACCCTCGGGCACGAAGAGCGCGTCAACGGCTTCATCGATATGCAAATGAACAGGCTCAAGCGTCACGACACATTCCTGTTCGATATCGGCCTTGACGCGGCCCCTGATGCGCACACCGTCACGCTTCCAGCGCATCAGTTCCAGCTCCGCTTCGAGGGCGTCGACCTTGAGCACGCCCCAGCGCTCCGCGAGTTCGACCCGCTCGCGCCCGTCGGTCGCCATCGTGACCGAAACCGGGTTTGCGGAAAGATGGCCCACATTCACGTTGTAACTGTACGATTCTTTATTTTTTTCAGCCATTTGCTTGTCTTTCCTGCACAATCGAACCATCGGGGAACGTCAGTTCACCGCCGAGGAGATCCGCCTCATCGCGGTTCGAGAACCAGCCGTCGAGCCGCATCACCTCACGCGCCAGTTCCGAGAGGCCTTCAGGCGACACCATGTCGGACATGTCCTCGCCGGCCCTGTCCTGCGGATAGATATTGCGGTGCAGGGCCGCGGACAACGTCTCCGCCGACCCCTCGTTGAGCGCTGTTCCATAAGACTTTGCCCGCCCGTAGAACATGCGCGCCAGCTTTTTCATCCGCTTTGGAACCGACTGGTCGCCGATCCCGAGTTCGCGCAGGGAATGATCCATGTCCTCGAAAAACGTATCAACGACGTCCTGGGCGAGGTGCTGCAGCGCCGGGTCCTTGCCATTGGTTCGGCGAAAGAACAGGACCATGACCACACAAAGCATCTCGAAGCGGCCCATCACGGTGTCGGGCACATGCAGGCGCGCGTAGAATGCCGGATTGCGTGCAATCGCCGTCAGTTGCCGGTAAAGCCGGTCGACAATTTCGCGATTCCTTCGCTTTCGGTTAAAATACCCGACGATCATCTTTTTCCTTGTATGCCATATTTTTGGCACCGGACTGCTTCATTGATAGCGCGCACAGGTACCGTACCCGGTTGCATCTGCGGCGCTGCTGGTTTACCGAAGCGGGCGGGAAAAGCAACGGTTGGGCTTTCGACTGACAGGGGAGATATTGTTGAGGCGGCGTTTATTCAACACAGATCGGCGCATTTCTTTCGCCGGTGTTATCGCACTCGGACTGTCCGCGGCCGTTCTGAGCGGCTGCAACACAAGCGAAACCTTTACCCAGGGATATGTGGTTGACAGCGAAACGCTGGAACTGGTTCCGCCCGGATCGAGCAAGGAGCAGGTGCTGCTTTCGCTCGGCACGCCCACGACGAAGGGCGATTACGGGCAGGAAACCTTCTACTACATCTCGCAAAAGCGCGTACGCAACGCCATGTTCATGAAGCCGAGGCTCGTGGACCAGTCCATTCTGGCCGTTTACTTCGACGACGAGGGGACGGTCAGCAACATCGCCAATTACACGATGGAAGACGGCAAGGTGTTCGACACGATCCACCGCACCACCCCGACCGGCGGCAAGGAAGAGACCTTCCTCAGCCGGGCCTTGTCCTCCGTCGGCTCCTCCGGCGAAGCGAGAGCCCGGGAGATTCTCGGCGGCGGCAACAATTCAGACTTCTGATCTTATCGGCAGCCGGACAAAAAACCCGCGCATAGCGAACCGTCCGACTTCAAGGGGGTCAGTTCATAGCGCGGGGTTTTTGCTGCCGGCGGCCCTGACCGGGCCGCCAAACGGTGGTCGTCAGTGGGCCAGAACCGCCAGAAGCAGAAGCGCCACAATGTTGGTGATCTTGATCGCCGGGTTCACGGCCGGACCCGCGGTATCCTTGTAAGGATCGCCGACGGTGTCACCCGTGACAGACGCCTTGTGCGCTTCACTACCCTTTTCGTGACGGACACCCTGGGCATCGACAAAACCATCCTCGAAGGATTTCTTGGCATTGTCCCAGGCGCCGCCGCCGGAGGTCATGGACACCGCGACGAAAAGGCCGTTGACGATCACACCGAGCAGCGATGCACCGAGCGCAGCGAAGGCGGAAGCCTTGGAGCCGGAGATGAAATAGACGCCGAAATAGACAACCAGCGGCGCCAGAACCGGCAGCAGCGACGGCACGATCATCTCCTTGATCGCCGCCTTGGTCAGCAGGTCCACCGCGCGGGCGTAATCGGGACGATCCTTGCCTTCAAGAATGCCGGGCTTTTCCTTGAACTGCCGGCGCACTTCCTGGACGACCGTGCCCCCTGCCCGGCCGACGGCCGTCATGGCGATGCCACCGAACAGATACGGGATCAGACCGCCGAAGATCAGACCGGCAACCACATAGGGGTTGGACAGAGCGAACGAGATATCTCCCACATCGGCGAAATACGGGAAATCCTGCGCATTGCTCGCGAAGAATGCCAGATCGTTCGAATAGGCCGCAAAGAGGACAAGAGCGCCGAGACCGGCGGAGCCGATCGCATAACCCTTGGTCACGGCCTTGGTGGTGTTGCCGACGGCGTCGAGCGCGTCGGTCGACTTGCGCACCTCGGCCGGCAGTCCGGACATTTCGGCGATGCCGCCGGCATTGTCCGTGACCGGACCGAAGGCATCCAGCGCCACGATCATGCCGGCAATGCCGAGCATGGCGGTCACGGCAATACCCATTCCGAAGAGCCCGCCGAGCTGGAACGTGGCAATGATACCGGCGATGATGACGATTGCCGGTAGAGCCGTCGCCTCGAGCGAGACGGCCAGACCCTGGATCACGTTCGTACCGTGACCGGTGACCGAAGCTTCGGCGATCGAATTCACCGGACGCTTGTCGGTGCCGGTATAGTATTCGGTGATCCAGACGATGAGACCGGTCACGATCAGACCGACCACACCACAGAAGAACAGGTTCGTTCCCGTCGTGCCGATCTCGCTGATCGGGCCCCAGCCGATTGTCAGTTGCGTTGCGATCGCCATTCCAACGATGGACAACAGTCCCGTTGCGACCAGACCCTTGTAGAGCGCGCCCATGATCGAACCGTTGGAGCCGAGCTTGACGAAGAACACGCCGGCAATCGAGGTCACGATGCAGGCCGCGCAGATCACGAGCGGATAGACCATGACCGATTCAAGCACGGCCGATCCCGCAAAGAAGATCGCGGCAAGCACCATGGTCGCGACCACGGTCACCGCATAGGTTTCGAAAAGGTCGGCGGCCATGCCAGCGCAGTCGCCGACATTGTCGCCGACATTGTCGGCAATGGTGGCGGGGTTGCGCGGATCGTCCTCCGGAATACCCGCCTCGACCTTGCCCACAAGGTCGCCGCCGACATCCGCACCCTTGGTGAAGATGCCGCCACCGAGACGGGCGAAGATGGAGATCAGCGAGGCGCCGAAGCCGAGCGCCACAAGGGCGTCGATGACGGTGCGATCGGCCACGTTGTAGCCCATCGGACCGGTCAGCACATAGTAGTAGATTGAGACGCCGAGGAGAGCCAGTCCGGCAACCAGCATGCCGGTGATGGCGCCGGATTTGAAGGCAATGTCAAGGCCCGCGGCCAGGCTGTTGGACGCTGCCTGCGCAGTGCGGACATTGGCCCGCACGGACACGTGCATCCCGATATAGCCGGCTGCGCCCGACAGGACCGCGCCGATCAGAAAACCGATCGCCGCCAGGGATGAAAGAAGAATCCAGGTGATAACGAATACGACTGCACCGACGATCGCAATGGTGGTGTACTGGCGATTCAGATATGCTTGCGCACCCTCCCGGATCGCGCCAGCGATCTCCTGCATCCGCTCATTGCCCTGATCGGCGGCAAGCACCGACTGCGTCGCCCAGACGGCGAAGACGATGGACAGCAGACCGCAGGCGATGACAGCAAATAAAATTGACAATGCCATTCCCTCCTGTTCGCCAGGCAGGATCCCCCAGACCCGGCTGTTAAGACACGCGGCTGGAGGCCGGAACGCAACCGGCCGCCGCATCGGCGCGGACAATGGCGACAGCACCTGCGTCCGTCAAGGACTTGTTGCCGAATCCCACCGGGTTTACGTCGAAAGTGCCAGATAAGAGGCGAATCAGGCCGCGACCGAGCGGTTTTTGCGATCGGCACGCACCTGGAGGCCAAGAAGCAGCAGACAAGCCAGGGCGATCGGCCACATGATCATGTTGATTCCATCCCAGCCGAGCGTGTTCAGGACCTTGCCGGCCATCAGCGAGCTGAAGGCGACGGTTGCGAACAGGATCACGTCATGAACGCCCTGCACCTTGTTTTTCTCCGAGGCGCGGTAGGTGGTCGTCACCATGGCGGTCGCACCGATGAAGCCGAAATTCCAGCCGACGCCGAGGAGCACGAGGGCCAGCCAGAAGTTCCAGAGCTCGATGCCCATGCTGCCGACGATGGCGCAGCCGATCAGGATGATCAGACCGGTCGCGACAATCGTCTCACGTCCGAATCTGGCGATCAGCTTGCCGGTGAAAAAACTCGGGCCGAACATTGCCAAAACGTGCCATTGAATGCCCAACGTGGCCAAATCGGTTGAGAAGCCGCAGCCGATCATGGCCAGCGGAGCGCCGGTCATCATGAAAGACATCAGCGCAAAGGAGCAGACGCCGCAGGCCAGCGCGGTCAGGAAACGCGGCTGGCTGATGATTTCCAGCAGCGGACGCGCCGGCTCCTCGCTCTCGTGCTCAAGAAGCACCGTGTTTTCATGGACGTGCAGAAAAGACAGGACGACGATGCCCATGAAGGAGAGACCGATCACCGACGCATAGGCACCGGCAAACTGGATCGGCGCGAAGAAATCACGCATGAAGATGACCGTCTGCGGCCCGATGATCGCGGCGAAAATACCGCCGATCAGCACCCAGGAAATGGCCTGTGCCTTGAAGCTGTCGGGCGCATTGTCCGCCGCGGCAAAACGGAACTGCTGGACGAAGGCGCCGCCCATGCCAAGCACCATGAGACCGGCGGCAAACAGCCAGAAATCGAGCCTGAAGAGGGCGATGGCCGAGATCAGCCCACCGAGCCCGCTGACAATGGCACCGCCCATGAACCCGTAGCGGCGGCCGATCAGGCGCATCAGCCACGCCGCCGGCAGGGCTCCCAGTGCGACGCCGATGTTGAAACCGGTGACCGGGGCCGTTGCCAGCGACTTGTCTTCGTCGAGAAGATACTCGCCGGCTATGCCGCCAAGGGAGATCGCGATCGGGGCACACGCGCCGATGAAGGCATTTGCCGCCGCCAACACAAAAGCATTGCGCTTGGCCAGGCCGAGCGCGTGATCATGGGCCGGGCTCACAACTGAGTCGCTGGCAGTCATCTGCTTTCCTGTCGTTCCTGACTGAGGCAAAGCCGGATGGCCGGTCGGAAAACCGGCCTTACGGTGGATTCGCACGCTGCAGGATCCGGTTCCGCCGGCAGGCGGCGATACGGTGATAAGGCGCCCATTGATATATTAGAGTTTTGTAAAATTCAATCGGCCAAATGACGCATGCCGATCACATCTTCAGGCGCGCATCCTCTCGCCCGTCGGATCGAAGGGCGGTTCGACCGCGATGCGGGCCGGACAGCGGCGGCCGAGAATTTCCACCTCGAAAAGCCCTGAATCCGGGAGCTCAGACAGTTCGGCGGGAACATAGCCCTGTGCCAGCGACATTTCGACATAGTGTCCGTAGCCGCCCGATGTCACCCAGCCGACAACACGCCATTCGCCGTCTTTCTGCGGGTCCGGCTTCGGCAGTTCATTCCCGTCGGGACCGAAACGCGGCGCGCCATGACCGTGCGGCGGGGCGACCAGCCCGTAGTCGCGCGATCCAACCCTTGCCCAGACGGGTTCATCCCCCATGACATCGGTGTCTTCGGCCTCGATGACCAGAGAGACGCGCCGCAGCCGCGGTCCCTCCTCGGCCTCGCGGGCAGCCGCACTGCGCCCGATGAAGTCGTTCTTCGACAGTTTGATAAAGCGGTCCATGGCGCCCTCATAGGGACCGTAGATCGGCCGCAGTTCCGCGAACCAGGTCGGGAAGTTCTTTTCAAGGCGCATGGACAGGAGCGCGCGCATGCCGAAATCGGCAATTCCATGATCCGCGCCGGCCGCCTTGATGGCGTGATACACCGTCCGCTCATAGGCCGGCTCCATCCAGATTTCATAGCCGAGATCGCCGGTGTAGCTGATGCGGTTGACGCGGCACGGGCAGCCGGCGACATCCATTTCACGGTAGTCCATGAAGCGGAACGCCTCGTTCGACACATCGATATCGGCAAGCGCCTCAAGCACCGCGCGCGATTTCGGGCCGGCGATCGACAGGCCGACGAGCGTCTGGCCAAATCGCCTGATCCGCACCGAGCCGTCCTGCGGCAGATGCTTTTCGAACCAGCGCATGTGATAGATTTGCGCGGCCGTCGACCCCCAGACCATGAAGCGTGAATCGTCCGCTTTCGCGATGGTGAAATCGCCGATCAGCTTTCCGTTTTCGTTCAACATGGGTGTCAGAACGATCCGCCCGGTTCCCGGCATGGTGTTGGTCATAAGCCTTGACAGCCAGGCTTCGGCCCCTTCCCCGGCAATCTCGTATTTGGCGAAATTGGCGATCTCCGTCACGCCGACCCGGTCACGCACCGCGCGCACCTCATTGCCGACATGCTCGAAATCATTCGACCGGTGGAAGGACAGGTCGTCCTTCGCCTCGGTTCCTTCCGGCGCGAACCAAAGCGGTGTCTCAAGCCCCCAGTTGTCGCCCATGACGGCATTGTTGTCCCGGACCATGATGTCGTAGAGCGGCGTTGTCTGCTGCGGCCTTGCCGCCGGCAGTTCCTCGTTGGGAAAACGGATGGAAAAGCGGCGCGCATAGTTCTCGCGCACCTTGGCGTTGGTGTAGCGCAGCGATGTGAAATCGCCGTATCGGGCGACATCCATCCCGAAGATGTCGTGGCCGGGATCCCCGTCCACCATCCAGTTCGCCAGGGCGAGCCCGACGCCGCCGCCTTGCGAAAACCCTGCCATGACCGCGCAGGCCGACCAGAAATTGGTCAGTCCCTGAACCGGCCCGACGAGCGGATTGCCGTCCGGCGCGAAGGTAAACGGGCCATTGATGACCTGTTTGATGCCGGCCTCCGCAAAAGCCGGGAAATGCCTGAAACCGATTTCCAGCGATGGTGCGATGCGGTCGAGATCCGGCTGCAGCAGCTCATGGCCGAAATCCCAGGGCGCCTTGACGGGAGACCAGGGAACGCACGCCTTCTCATAGGTGCCGAGGAGAAGGCCGTCGCGTTCCTGACGGGTGTAGATTTCGCCGCGGAAATCGATGACGCCGACGAGTTCGCGTCCCGACGACTGATTGAACTCCAGCACGTCCGGCATGGTCTCGGTCAACAGGTACATGTGCTCCATGGCCAGGACAGGCAGTTCGAGGCCGACCATCCTGCCGACCTCCCGCGCCCATAGCCCGCCGGCATTGACGACATGTTCGGCCCTCACCGTGCCGTTCTGCGTAACGACATTCCAGGTTCCGTCGGCATCCTGGGTTATCTCGGTCACCGGATTGCGCAATTCGATCCTGGCGCCGAGTTTCTGGGCGGCCCGCGCATAGGCATGCGTGGTGCCGGACGGGTCGAGGTGGCCTTCAACGGGATCCCAGAGCGCGCCGACAAAATTGCTCTCGTCCATCAGCGGAAACATTGCCTTGGCTTCGGACGGCGTAATGATCTCCGTTTCCATTCCGAGAGCCCGGCCGACGGCGTGGGTATAGCGCAGGAAATCCATGCGCTCCTCCGTGTCGGCCATCATCACCCCACCTGTCAGGTGCAGACCGCAGGATTGACCGGAAAGCTCTTCAAGTTCCTCGTAGAGCGAGACCGTGTAGGCCTGCAGTTTGGCAACGTTCGGATCGCCGTTCAGCGTGTGGAACCCGCCGGCGGCATGCCAGGACGAACCGGAGGTCAGTTCCGAGCGCTCGATGAGCAAGAGGTCTTTCCAGCCGGCCCTTGCCAGATGAAACAGCACCGAGCAACCGACGACACCGCCGCCGATGACCACAACCCGCGCATGTTTGTCCACGACGTTCTCCCGTTGCGTGATCTTCCAAAACTCCGTCGCCGATCTAGAGACAATAACCAGACACACACAAGGGGTCTTTGCGCATTGATCGAAAGATTTACGCCCGGCCGGTGGTGTATTCACCACATTTTTTCAGGCACGATCCGTCACGGTCGGGACATGTTTGCAGCTTAGAGCGTTCTCGATGATGACACGACGGCTTTGCCTCAAACTCCGGCGGGCGGCCGTGGATACTCCACACGTCCAGTGCGGCTTGCGCTTCACCGGACATCACAATGATTGACGCTGGTTAGCGTAAAGGACCGGGATAGGAGTTCGGCACCCGTGCAACCGCTGGAGCGACATGATCGGTGAAATTGTCGTCGGAAGCGGTCTCGTTGCGGCGGGCCTCGGGGTTTATGCGCTCGGGATTGAGCCCTTCCTGACGCCAAAGGTCCGGACCTACCGCGTTCACTCGGAACGGCTGTCCTACTTCAAGCACCGCAACGGACGCGGTCTGCGCATCGCGGCGCTCGCCGACCTCCACGCCAGCAGAATCTGGATGACGCCCGGCCGCATCAAAAAGATCGTCGCTCAGACCAACGCGCTCAAGCCGGATGTGATTGTTCTGCTCGGTGACTTTGTCAGCGGCTTTGAGCTGGCGCGCTGGACCGAGCTGCCGGCACCCGCCTGGTGTGCACCGCTGTCTCGGCTTTCCGCGCCCCTCGGCACCTTTGCCGTGCTTGGGAATCACGATTGCTGGCGCGGTGGCGAGACCATTCGCGATTCTCTTGAAAAGGCCGGAATTCCGGTCCTGCACAATGTGGCCGCCCGCTTCAGAACCGAGGCCGGCGCCCGGTTCTGGCTGGCCGGTCTCGGCGATCAGCACGCCAGGAGGCTGGGGCGGGGCCGGTTTGAAGGTCAGGACGACCTGGACGGCACGATGGAACAGATTGACGGCGAGATGGATCCGGTCATTCTGCTTGCCCACGAACCGGATATTTTTCCTCAAGTGCCGGACCGGGTCGACCTGACCCTGAGCGGCCATACCCATGGCGGACAGGTGCGGTTCCCGCTGGTCGGCGCGCCCTATGTGCCGTCGCGATACGGTCAGCGCTATGCTTACGGCCACAGGCAGGAAAGCGGCCGGCAGCTCATCGTTTCCGGTGGCCTCGGCTGCACGGGTCTTCCCTTGCGCTTCGGCGTCCCGCCGGAGATCGTCCTCGTTGAGGCAGGCTGAGACCGTCTACTTGCCGTCCTGGCGCACCCGTTTTGCTATCCGGTCGAGGACGGCATTGATCAGTTTCGGCTCTTCCTCGCCAAAAAAGGCCTGACCGATGTCGACATATTCGGTGACAATCACTGCGATCGGAACCTCGCGCCGGTTACAAAGCTCGAAGGCCCCTGCCCTCAGTATCGCGCGCAGGGTCGAATCGAGGCGCGACAGGGGCCAATCCTCCGTCAGCGATGTGCGGATCAGCGGATCGAGGGTCCGTTGCTGTTCAACCACACCGGAGACGATGGCGCGGAACCAGGCCGGATCCGCCTTGCGGTAAAGATCGCCGTCCAGTTCCTTGCCGAGGCGGTGCATCTCGTACTCGGAAAGCACCTCCAGGACACCGGTGCCCCCGATATCCATCTGATAGAGGGCCTGCACGGCGGCGAGGCGGGCCGCGCCGCGCTGATTGGCGGTTTTCGGGGATGGTGCGTCTTCGGTCACGTCGCACCCAGACGTTTTCTTACGTCAATCATCGTCAGCGCGGCGCGGGCGGCAAATCCTCCCTTGTCCTTTTCACCCGGGCCGTCGTGGTTGGTGGCCCGCTTCCAGGCCTGGTCCCGGTCCTCGACCGTCAGAATGCCGTTTCCGATGGCGATGGCTTCGTTGATCGACAGGTCCATCAGCGCACGGCTCGATTCATTGGCGACGATGTCGAAGTGATAGGTCTCGCCGCGAATGACGGTGCCGAGGGCGACAAACCCGTCATAATGGGTGCCACCCTCATCCATGCCGTCAAGCGCCATGGCGATGACGGCGGGAATTTCCAGCGCGCCGGGAACCGTTATGACGTCATGGCTTGCACCGGCCGCATCCAGCGCATCCTTGGCGCCCTGCAACAGCGCGTCCGACAGGTCGTCGTAAAACCGCGCCTCAATGATGAGAAGATGCGGAGAAGCGTTCGCATCCATGATGGCCATCCCTCGATGATTTAATGTGCGGGCGTCAAATCACGCCGCCGCCGACTTGGCAAGCGGTTTTCGCAACGGCTTGCGTTTTCAGGCCGGACACGGCCCCGATCTATTACCTGAACCCGATCAGGCGCTCGGCATATCGGGCCATCTGGTCGATTTCCAGATTAACATGGTCGCCTGTTTTCCGGTCGGCCCAGATGGTCACATCGAGTGAATGACGGATCAGGAGAACGTCGAAATCCGCCCCTTCGACCGCATTGACCGTCAGGGACGTGCCATCGAGCGCCACCGAGCCTTTCGGGGCGATGAAGCGGGCGAGATCCTGCGGCGCGCGCAGTGTGAAGCGACGGGCGTCGCCCTCATCTTCGACTGAAACCACACGCGCCAGCCCATCGACATGGCCGGAGACCAGATGGCCGCCGAGTTCATCGCCGATCCGAAGCGAGCGCTCAAGGTTGATGCGTGTGCCCGCGCGCCACGTGCCAATGGTGGTCAGACGCAGTGCTTCCTCCCAGGCCTCGACCTCAAACCAATGGCCGTTTTCATCCTCGGACGGCAGCGCGGTCACGGTCAGGCAGGTTCCCGAACACGCGATCGATGCTCCGATGTCGATTGTACGGGGGGCGTAAGAGGTGGTGATGCGCAAGCGGACGCCTTCGTTCATCGGCGTCACCGACGCCAAGGTTCCGACATCCGTTACAATACCTGTAAACATCACTGGTTTCTCTCATATTCGAAGCGCAAATCCGGACCGAAGCGGCTTGCGCCTGTCTTTACAAAGCCCGCGGGCATGTCCTCAGGGGTTAACGGCGCCGCCACCGCGTCTTCGCCAATCTCGTCGGGGCCGATGTAAAGATGTATGCGATCGACGAGGCCTGCATCGAGAAAGGAACGCGTGATCGCGGCCCCTCCTTCGATCATAACGTTCATGACGCCCTGTCCGCAAAGGTCCTCAAGCATTTCCGGCAGGGCGATACCGGTTTCGTTTTCCTCGCAGGCGAGCATTCTGCACCCGGCTTGCGTCAACTGACGATGTTTCTCGTCATCCGGCAGCCTGACGGTCGCCACCATGAGTGGAATTTCGTGCGCGGAGCGGACGAGCCTGCTGTCCATCGGCAGGCGTAACTGACGGTCCAGAACCAGGCGCAACGGTGAGCGGCCCTCAAGGCCCGGCAGCCGGCAGGTCAGCGACGGATCATCCTCGATTGCCGTATCAATTCCGATCAGAATGACGTCGTTCGTGGCGCGCAAAAGATGGTTGACCGCGTTGCTGAGCGGGCCGGTGATCGGCACCTGGCCGTCATCCTTGCGACCGATCTTGCCGTCCCTGGACAGGGCAAGTTTGAGCGTGACATGCGGGCGCGCAAGGCGGCGCTGGGTGAGATATCCGGCCATTGCACGCCTGGCGAGAGGCACCAGGACATCCGCCTCGACCTCGATCCCCCCATCCTCCAGGATGCGGTAACCGCGCCCGGACACGCGGCCGTCCGGATCGGTTGTCGCGGCGACGACCCGGCTGACACCGGCAGTCACAAGCGCCTCGGCGCAAGGGGGCGTGCTGCCGTGATGGGCGCAGGGTTCGAGCGTGACATAGGCCGTCGATCCGGCGGCACGATCGCCGGCTTCTTCAAGCGCCTCCGTTTCCGCGTGGGGCCTGCCGCCGATCGCGGTCAGCCCCCGTCCGACGATGACCGGCACGCCGTCGACATGCTGAACCAGAATGGTCGCGACGGAGGGATTCGTGCCTGTGCGGCCCAGATGGCGGTAGGTGTAACGGATCGCTGCCGCCATCATCCGCCTGTCAAATTCGGAGACGGCCATCGCGCCTATTCTTCCTGCGCACTGCCGCTGATCTGAGCGCTGAGCTCCTCAAGCACGTTCTCGAAATCTTTCGGGTCGCTGAAATCGCGATAGACGGAGGCGTAGCGCACAAAACCGACATCGTCGATCGCCTTCAAGGCCTCGATGACCATCAGGCCGATCTTGTCGGAGTGAACGTCTGTCTCGCCGGAACTTTCAAGACGGCGCACGATGCCTGATACGGCGCGCTCCACGCGGTCGCGTTCGACCGGCCGCTTGCGCAGAGCGATCTCGAAGGACCGCATCAGCTTGTCCCGGTCAAAGGGAACCTTTCTCCCGGTTTTCTTGATGACCTGGAGATCGCGCAATTGCACCCGTTCAAAAGTTGTGAACCGGCCGCCGCAATCCGGGCATACGCGCCGCCGCCGGATCGCGGTTGCATCCTCGGCCGGACGCGAGTCCTTCACCTGCGTATCTTCGGAATTGCAATAGGGACAGCGCATGGAACCCCACAATCGGATTTCGGTTTGGAGCCTTACGCGTAACGTATTCCTCCACGCGAATCTTCATAACAGATGCGTCAGAGCAAGTCTGGATTAAAGCACCGACGGAACCGGGAGCGTTGTTGCCTAAAGGCCCGGATAGATCGGGAACCGGCCGGTCAGGCGCAGGACCTTTTCCTTCACCGCCTGCTCCACGGCGCCGTTGCCCTCTTCAGAATTCGCGGCACGCAGACCGTCGAGAACCTCGATGATCAGCTTACCGATCTCGCGGAACTCCGCCGGCCCGAAGCCGCGCGTCGTGCCGGCCGGTGTGCCAAGGCGAATGCCGGAGGTGATGGTCGGCTTTTGCGGATCGTTCGGGACGCCATTCTTGTTGCAAGTGATAAAGGCGCGCTCAAGCGAGGCCTCGGAGTCCTTTCCGGTGAGATTCTTGGGCCGAAGGTCGACGAGGAAGAGATGTGTATCGGTTCCGCCGGAGACGATTTCAAGGCCGCCTTCAACGAGGGTCGACGCAAGCACCTTGGCGTTTTCAACGACCTGTTTCGCGTAGTCGGAGAATTGCGGAGACAGCGCTTCGCCGAAGGCAACGGCCTTGGCGGCGATGACATGCATGAGCGGGCCGCCCTGAAGACCCGGAAAAACAGCCGAATTGACCTTCTTTGCGATATCGGCGTCGTTTGTCAGCACCAGCCCGCCCCGCGGGCCGCGCAGGGTTTTGTGGGTGGTCGAGGATGCGACATGGGCGTGCGGGAACGGGCTTGGATGCACCCCGCCCGCCACAAGGCCGGCAAAATGGGCCATATCCACCCAGAACCAGGCGCCGACCTCATCGGCAATGGCACGGAAGCGGGCAAAATCGATCTCGCGCGAATAGGCCGATCCGCCGGCGATGATGAGCGCCGGCTTGTGCTCGCGGGCAAGCGCCTCAACCTGCTCATAGTCAATCCGCCCGGTCTCGGCATGCACGCCGTACTGGATGGCATTGAACCATTTTCCGGACATATTGGGACGCGCGCCATGGGTGAGATGGCCGCCGGCATCAAGGCTCATTCCGAGAATCGTGTCGCCCGGCTTGATCAGCGCCATCATCACGGCCTGATTGGCCTGGCTGCCGGAATTCGGCTGGACATTGGCAAAGTCGCAGCCGAAGAGCTTTGTCACGCGGTCAATCGCCAGTTGCTCGGCGATGTCGACATACTGACAGCCGCCATAGTAGCGCCGGCCCGGATAGCCCTCCGCATATTTGTTGGTCATGATCGAGCCCTGCGCCTCGAGCACGGCGCGCGAGACGATGTTCTCGGACGCGATCAGCTCGATCTCCTGGCGCTGGCGGCCGAGTTCCTTGACGATCGAACCGGAGAGTTCCGGATCGGCTTGGCTGAGCGGGCGATTGAAAAACGCGTCAGCGGGACGCTCCATGGAGGCGATAGGGTCGGACATTTGACGTCAATCCTGCAGTGGGGCAGCTTTCGGCAAGCTGGCGCTGTGTATCGGGCGATCACGGACGGACCTCGGCCATAGACCTCGGCGCGGCCACGAGCGTGTCATAATGCTGCGGGGTTCATTAGACAAGTTCCGCCATGCGCAATCGCCGGACAACGAACACAAAGCGACGATTTGCGCCAGCGGACGCCACGGGAAAGCCGGTTTTATTGCAGCGCCAGTTCCTCGACGCCATCACGGCGGTAGATATCGTCACGGAACTGGGTAATGCCGTCCGAGGTCGACCAGGCGGTCACATAGGTGAAGTAGACCGGCACGGGGTCGGACAGCTCAATCGGCGTGCTGACGCCGCTGGCGATGACCTGCTCCATCGTCTGGCGGTCCCAGCCCGCAGTGTCGCGCAGCAGCCATGTGGACAGATCGCGCACATTCTGAACGCGAACACAGCCGGAGCTTTCGAAACGCAGCAGCTTGCCGAACAGGCTCTGCTGCGGCGTGTCGTGCATGTAGACGGCATGCGGATTGTGGAAATTGATCTTCGTCGACGACATCGCGTTGATCTTGCCGGGGTCCTGCCGGAACATCAGCTTCGGCGCTTCGGCAGCGTTCCAGTCGATCGTCTCGGGCGCGACCTCGTTGCCGCGGCCGTCGAACAGGCGAATCGAATTGCGCGTCAGATAGGTCGGATCCTTGCGCATCAGCGGCATGATATCTTTTTCGATAATCGAGCGCGGCGCGGTCCAGTAGGGATTGAGGATCACCTCGTGGATTTTTGAATTGAGGATCGGCGTCTGCCTGCTGATCTTGCCGACAACGGCCGTGTGGCGCAGGACGACGCGCTCGCCCTCAACGGCCTCGATCTGTGCAGCCGGAATATTCACCACGACATAGCGATCGCCGAGGAAACCGGACATGGAACGCAGGCGGACCAGATTGGTCTCGAGTTGTCCGAGCCGGACGGCGGCGGACACATTGAGCGCGGCATAGGAATAACGGCCGAGCACGCCGTCGGCCGGCAGGCCGTGGCGGGCCTGGAAACGTTTCACCGCTCCGTCGACATAGGAATCGAAGGCCGTCGATGTGCCGGCGGACGGCGCCATGTCGCCCGAAACGATCAACCGTTTGCGCAACGTGGAAACCGCCGGATCGTCGACGCCGAGTTTCAGGCGCTTGCCTGACGGCACGATCGGCCAGCCGCCGTTCAGGACGACATTCTGGTAGGACGCGATCGCCGTCTCGACATAGTTGACGGTGTCCGGGCTGAGAATGGGAACGCTTGAGTTCACCCGTTCGGCGCTTCGCGATGCCTGCGCGTCGAACTGATCATCCCAGGTGCCGCGGCGCGGCGCGTTGATGATGTTTTCAATCGTCGTCTGCGTCAGCGTCTGAGCCGTCGCACCGCCGGCAGCCATGGTGGCGCCCGTCGCCAAAGCGCCTCTGACGAAAGCGCGACGCGAGACAGATTTACCAAATGTCTTTTCTGGCATTAGCAAGCACCGTTAAGCCGTTGGTCGATATCGCTCAATTGATATGTTGCCCGCACATCTGGATTACAACTATAGCAGCCGGATGGTTGCGCGGTTTTCACGATTTTGCGAGACCCCTGTCAAGACGCAAACGCTCACCTGCCCCTCGCGTCCCATGTCTTTTCGATTTCCACATCAATATGGCCGTTTCATGGTTAAGATTCGGTTGGCCGGATTCGCATATTGAAGCCCGGACCTCACGAAACCTCCGGAACGGTGGTGGCCTTGAATTTCGACATCAGATAGGGACCGGACAGAACCGGCAAAAGGGACGCCGGCGGCCCTTCAAGCCGTCTGCCAGGCTCTCGACCTAGAGGCGGTAGAGAATCTGATCGTTCCAGAACCGGTCAAGGCGCTGCAGGGCCTTGTTCATGTTCTGAAACTCTTCCACGTCGATGCCGCCGACCTGCTCGATCGATCCGATATGGCGTTCGTAAAGACCGGCGACGATATCGGCGACCTCGGTGCCCTGCTCCGTCAGGCTCACGCGCACGGAACGGCGGTCGACCCTGGAACGCTGGTGATTGATGAAACCCAGATCGACCAGCTTTTTCAGGTTGTAGGAAACGTTGGAGCCGAGATAATAGCCACGCGAACGCAGTTCGCCGGCCGTCAGTTCGGCGTTTCCGATATTAAAGAGAAGCAGCGCCTGAATCGCGTTGATATCACTGCGGCCGTTGCGCTCGAACTCGTCCTTGATGACGTCGAGCAGACGACGGTGCAACCGTTCAACCAGTTGCAGACACTCCATATACAAGGAACGCAACGCGTTCTTGTCCTGTGCTGGCGGAACGGCGTCCGCACGCATACCATGTACCATCACTATGCCTCACTGTCAGTTCTGACGGCTTTTTTCTGCCATCTTGAGGCACACCCTATCGAATACGTCTAAAATTGGACTTAAAATGCAATATTAATAATGGGTTACCGGCACAAACCGGATTTCAAAGTAAACCGATTATTACTCTGTCTGTTCCTCAGCCCGCTTTGCGATATAAAGCAGAAGCCGAAAGACGGCGTAAAGAACGGCGATGAGGAGATGGGCGAACAGCAGCATCCAGTTGCTGCCGTAGAGTTCCGGAAAGGCGCCGTGCATGACGGTTTCGATCGCGGCGGCCACGAGCCATACGACCGGGCCCCATGACACCACCATCCAAAGGCCGATGCCGGCGACGGGCCAAAGCACCGCCAGCGAGGCGGCGGCAATCTTCCAGTGCACCGGCAAGAGGTCGAAGCGCCAGGCCCCTTCGTCGGCGATGCCGATCAGCAGCGACCAGTAACGCAGACCGGCAATCAGGCAGAATACCGCGACGATCCGGTGAAAGACGTCGAACGCGGTCTGCGCGGTGCTGGGTCTGGGGGCTCCCGGTTCGCTGAAATCGCTCATCTGACCTCTGCAAGGCCGGTCATTTCGTCCTCGCTCAGAGGAGCAAAATAGGCATCGACGGCCTGCGCGGTCACATCCTCGAGCCGGGCCGGATCCCAGGTCGGATCATTGGTCTTGTCGACAATGACCGCGCGGATGCCCTCCAGGAATTCATGGCCTTGCAGCATCCTCACCAGGATCCGGTATTCCATGCGCATGCAGTCGGCAAGGCTGAGTGAGGCTCCCTCCTTGAGCTGACGGAAAGCGACCGACATGCTGGTCGGCGAATTCTTCCTCATCGCCGCGAGTGTCCTGGCGGCAAAATCACTGCCGGTTGCCGCTTCAAGATGTTCAACAATCGTGCTCACACTGTCGCCGGAAAACAGTCTGCCGATTTCCGTGTGATCGAGTTTTGCTCCGGGCAGCGCTTCGCGGTTGTCGTGCCGGTCAAGTACGGAGGCGGTGTCGGCGCTGGCGCAAAGGGCCTCTTCCAGCGCACCGAGACCATCGGCGGTCAATGCATGCGTCGCGATCCCGCAGGCAAGCGCGTCGCCGGCGCGGATGCGGGCGCCGCTGAACGCCAGGTAGCGGCCGAAATGTCCCGGCAGGCGGGAAAGAAAATGACTGCCGCCGACGTCCGGGAAAAAGCCGATCCCGACTTCGGGCATGGCAAACACCGCATTCTCGGTCATCACACGATAGGGGCCGTGAACGGCGACACCCACGCCGCCGCCCATGATGATGCCGTCGATCATCGGGATGACCGGTTTGGGGTACACCCCGAGGCGTGCATTGAGGCGGTACTCGTCGCGGAAAAAATCATAATGCGGCCGGCCGGATTTCGACATTTCATAGAGTTCGAGCAGATCGCCGCCGGCGCTGAACGCGCGGCCCTCGCCCTTGAGAACGATGTGGCTCACCCGGTCATCGGCTTCCCAGGCATCCAGAGCGTTATCCATCGCCTCGATCATCTTGTGGTTGATGGCGTTGAGCGCGTGGGCCCGCGTCATCGAGATGACACCGGCGTGGCCCTTGACCTCAAATGCGATATCGCCGTCCCCGCCAAAAACCATGATTGTGCTCATCCCGTTGATTCCGTTGCCTATGCTGTAAGCAGAGCCTCGCCTTTGGTCAATGGCGCTCCGGCCGAGCGCGGACCCGTCACAAGGTGATGTGACGCTCTGACCGCTTTGAAAGCCTGCGGAGAGCGTGATAAGTGTGGGCGCGAACAGGCTTGGAACTGGATTTCTTCGGGCGCGGACAAGGACAGCATGAACCGGCAAATCGACAAGACAGCGCTTAACCGCCGGACGGTTGACGAAATCACCGGCGGGCGGCGCATGCGGCGCAACCGGCGGGCCGACTGGACCCGCCGCCTGGTGCGCGAAAACACACTGAGCGCCGACGATCTGATCTGGCCTATATTTCTGATCCCCGGAGAGAACCGGTCGGAGGATATTGCCGCCATGCCCGGCGTGCAGCGCTTTACGCCCGACCTTGCGGTGAAGCAGGCCGAGGAAGCGGCGGAACTCGGCATACCGGCGATCGCCACCTTCCCGAACATCGCCGCCGAGCTGCGCGACGAGACCGGTTCGCATGTGCTCACAGCGGATAATCTGATCAACCGGACGACCCGCCTGATCAAGGAGCATGTCCCCCATATAGGCGTCATCACCGATGTCGCGCTCGATCCGTTCACAAGCCATGGCCACGACGGCATCCTGAGAGACGGCGTCATCGTCAATGACGAGACCGTCGCGCAACTCGCCGAGGCCGCTGTTCTGCAGGCCGACGCAGGCGCCGACATTATCGCGCCGTCAGACATGATGGACGGACGTATCGGCGCGATCCGCGACGCGCTGGATGCCAGCGGTCACAACGATGTCGCCATCATGTCCTATGCGACGAAGTTCGCTTCCGGATTCTACGGACCTTACCGCGAGGCGATCGGGACCCGGGACCTGCTGAAGGGCGACAAGAGCAGCTACTATATCGATCCGGCCAATACCGACGAGGCCGTGCGAGACGCGGCGCTCGACGTGGAGGAAGGCGCGGACATGCTGATGGTCAAGCCCGGCCTTCCCTATCTCGATATCGTCTGGAGACTGAAGCAACAATTCGCCATGCCGACCTTCGCCTATCAGGTGTCCGGCGAATACGCCATGATCAAGGCCGCGGCCCAGAACGGATGGCTCGACGGCGAGCGCGCCATGATGGAAAGTCTCGTTGCTTTCAAACGAGCGGGCTGCGACGGTATCCTGACCTATTTTGCACCCGAAGCGGCCCGGATCCTGCAACGGGGATAAGGGGCCGCCGGCCGTATGCCCTTGAACGGCGGCGCGGCGATCACCAAATCCAACGCATTGAAAGATGCCGCAAACCGGCTTTTGGCGAGTTGTCGACGGCAGCGGCCCTGCACATCAAAAGCTTGTCTTTGCAAACAGGATGGTGCAATGACGCAAACACATGTAACGGCACATTCGGAACCCGCCATGGACGAAGCCCTCGACACATGGAGGAGTTATAACGGCGTACGATCGCGGCGCATCATGGCGTTCTTTATCGACTATGCGCTGGTGCTGGCGCTGTGCGTGCCGGTTGCCATTTTGATCTTCTTTATCGGCGTTTTCAGCCTTGGCCTCGGCTGGATTCTCTATTCTGTGCTGTTCGCGATCGTTGCCCTGCCCTATGTCGGCCTCACGCTTGGCGGCATGAGGCAAGCAACGCCCGGCATGCAAATCATGGGCGTCCGCATGGTGCGGACCGACGGCATGAGCGTCGATCCGATGCTGGCGATGGTTCACGCGGTTCTTTTCTGGCTGGGCAATGTCATTTTTACACCGCTGATCCTTCTGGTCAGCCTGATCGCCAATCGCAAGCGCTGCCTGCATGACCTGCTGCTCGGCGTTGTCGTGATCCGCGACGATCTTTAGGGACAGCGCGCGGCGCAACCGGCCTGCACGCTGCGGACCGGATTGCGCAACGCCGTTCCGGACAAGTCCCCCGGCAAGAAACAACTGCGTGTAATTTCGCGGTAAAAAGGCAAGATGCCACTTTGAAGGCGGCACATCGCCGGATAAAATTGCAACCCTGGCGCAATCTTTAAGGCAGGGTATGCAGGATTTTCACCTATTGGCGACTTTCGCAATCATAGGCGCGACCATCGTTGCCTATGCGTCGGAACGGCTTTCCATGGAGGCGGTTTCCCTGGCCAGCCTTTCCGTGCTCCTGCTGCTGTTCGGCTTTTTTCCCTATGTCGATGCCGGCGGTGTGGAACTCACGCCCGGGCGCCTGCTCGCCGGGTTTTCCGACCCGGCGCTTGCAACGGTGATCGCACTCCTGATTGTCGGCCAGGGGCTTTTTGCCACCGATGCCATCGACGGCCCGGCACGCAGCATCGGAAGGCTCGGCGGGGCAAGCGGCCAGCGCGCCATTTTCCTCGTCGTGATAACCGCGGGCCTGCTCAGCGCGTTTTTGAACAACACACCCGTCGTCGTGATCTTCATCCCGATCCTGACGGTGATTGCGGCGCAGCGCAGCTATCCAGGCTCGCGGGTGTTCATGCCCCTGTCATTCATGTGCATTCTCGGCGGCATGACGACATTGCTCGGCTCATCGACCAATCTCATCGCCGCCGGCGTCGCCAAAGACAACGGCGTCATCATTTCCTTCTTCGACCTGACGGGCATGGGGTCCATGCTGGCGGTCGTCGGCGGTCTTTATGTCCTGTTCCTCATGCCCTCGATGATGCGCGAGCGCTCGTCGAAGATCAGGACGCACTCCACGCAGGGCGCGCAGTTCATCGGCGAGATACCCGTGACCGCCGGACATCCCTTTATCGGCATCGAATCAAAAGCCGGCATGTTTCCCGGCATTGTCGATCTGACGCCCCGATTGATGCACCGGCGCCACGTCCCGATCCTGCCGCCCTTCGAAGGCATTACGTTGTCGGAGGGCGACACGCTCGTCGTCACCGGCACACGGCGCGCATTTTCCAGGGCACTGGCGCTCGGCAGCGCCGTCGCCGAGCCGGATGACGGCCAGGACGGGGCGGAACCGCGTGACGACAGCACCGAAGGCCAGCGCCCGGGACCGGATTACCATCTGGTCGAGGCGGTGGTGGCGCCGGGCTCGCGTTTTGCCGGCCGTACGATCCAGCTTTCCGGCATCCGGGCCCGGCACGGCGTTTCCGTCTTCGGCGTCCAGCGCAAGAGCCGCATGGCGCGCATGCCGCTCTCCGAAATCCGCCTCGAGCCGGGCGACACCCTGCTGCTCGGCGGAAACTACGAACAGATCATGCAATTGCGCGGCGATCACGATTTGCTCCTTCTGGAGCATTCCGCCGAACCGGTCCCGCAAAGCCGCAAAGCGGTCTTCGCCTTCTCGATCTTCATCGGCATCATCGTGTTGTCGGCCTTCGATATTCTGCCGATCGTGGTCAGCGCCATCACCGGCGCGGTGCTGATGCTTGCCCTCGGGTGCCTGACCATCTACCAGGCGGCCCGCGCCTTCGACCGCCAGGTTTTCCTGCTGGTCGGCTCGTCGATCGGGCTGGCGACAGCGCTACAGGCGACCGGCGGCGCTTCGCTGATTGCCGATTCCACAGTGACAGCGCTTATGGGTGCGCCGGTTCCGGTGGTTCTTTCCGTTATGTTCATTGTGATGGCCGTGGTGACAAATATCCTCAGCAACAACGCCACCGCCGTTCTGTTCCTGCCGATTGCGCTGGGCGTGGCGGACCGGTTGGGCGCCTCTCAGGAGGCCTTTGTGGCGGCGGTCATATTTGCAGCCAATGCCAGCTTCGCCACCCCCATCGGCTATCAGACCAACCTTCTTGTCATGGGCCCGGGACATTATGGCTTCCGGGATTATCTGCGCGCCGGCGTTCCCCTTGTTTTGATCATCTGGTTGACATTTTCGTTAATTGCGCCGTGGTATTATGGGCTATAGTTCCGGTATCAGGAGTTATTGCCATAGATGACGAATCAGCCTGTCAATTCTCCGCAGTTTTTTCTGACTGCTCCCTCACCCTGCCCCTATCTGGACGGGCAATTCGAGCGGAAGGTGTTCACGCATCTGGTCGGAGAAAGGGCAGCGGAACTCAACGATCTGCTGACGCAGGGCGGTTTCAGGCGGTCCCAGAACATCGCCTATCGCCCCGCCTGCGAGACATGCCGGGCCTGCATCTCGGTGCGGATCCTTGCCGGCGAATTCAAGCCCAACCGCTCCATGAAGCGTATCATCGCCCGCAATGCGGACCTTGTGGCACAGGAGTTTCCGGCCGAGCCCTCAAGCGAGCAGTATTCGCTGTTTCGCGGCTATCTGGATGCGCGCCACCAGGAAGGCGGCATGTCGGATATGACCGTGCTCGACTATGCGATGATGGTGGAGGACACACATGTGCCGACCCGTGTCATCGAGTACAGGATCGGGGCGGACAGGCCGGACGGCGATGACAGCGAGCACGGCAAGCTGATTGCAGTGGCGCTCAGCGATCTGATGGGCGACGGCCTGTCGATGGTCTATTCCTTCTTCGACCCCGACTATTCGGACCGCTCGCTGGGCACCTACATGATCCTCGATCATATTGTCAGGGCGCAGGACAGAGGCCTGCCGCATGTCTATCTCGGCTATTGGGTCGCCGGCTCCAGAAAGATGGACTACAAGACCCGCTTCCTGCCGCAGGAACACCTCATGGCCGGCGGCTGGGAACGCTACGAGGGCTGAGCACGGGCCTGACCGGAAGCATTCAAGGCCGCCGGACCTATTGCGGCGGGACCGCTCAATATCGGTCACGAAGGGCAGCGGATTAATGAGTTTCGAGCCAGACTCTAAGTTGATCACAAGAGTTAAGTAACGAAACGGTCGTAATTCGTTATTTAACTCTTGTAAGTTTCAAATGCGTTCGTTAGCGTGTGTTGACGTGTTTTAATGAATGAAATCCATTGAAAACGATATTTATGGCAAAGACGGATATCAAAGCCCGCGTCGGTGAATATGTCGAAAGGTCCGCCGCCGGCGTCTCCCATCGTGCGTATATACCAAAACCGCTGCCGCCGTCACCGGCACTCGATATGGAAAGGCTCTATCCAGCCCTCGACGCGGCCAGCCATGCGCTCGGTCGGCTTGACGGAATGAGCATGATCTTGCCGGATGTGTCGCTGTTTCTTTACATGTATGTGCGCAAAGAGGCAGTGCTTTCGTCACAAATCGAGGGCACGCAATCATCACTGTCAGACCTGCTTATATTCGAATCGGATGCTGTTCCTGGCGTCCCTCTCGACGATGTTTCGGAAGTCTCGTCGTATGTTTCGGCAATGGACTATGGCCTCGCTCGACTGCCGGACTTCCCGTTGTCGTTACGGCTTCTTCGGGAAATACACGGGATCCTGATGAACAATGCTCGGGGCGGGAACAAGATGCCTGGCGAGTTCAGGACTTCACAGAACTGGATTGGTGGCGCAAGCCCGGACAAGGCGGTATTCGTGCCGCCGCCACCGGAAATGCTTACTGAATGCCTGGGAAGCCTTGAGGCGTTTTTCCACGCCGTTGAGCCAAAGTATCCAACGCTGATCCGGGCGGCACTCGCGCATGCTCAGTTCGAAACGATCCATCCCTTTCTCGACGGCAACGGTCGGCTTGGCCGTCTGCTGATCACATTCATGCTATGCGCCGAAGGATTGCTTCAGCAACCGCTTCTCTATTTAAGCCTGTACCTGAAAACCAACCGCCAGACCTATTACGACCTGTTGCAGTCGGTCCGAGAGAATGGCGCATTCGAAGACTGGATAGCGTTTTTCCTTGCCGGTGTTGCCGAGACAGCGAACCAGGCCGCCACAACTGCGCAATCGACGCTGGCGCTATTCAAGCGGGACCAGGAGGCTATTCACGCTTCCGGCAGTTCCGCCGCTGCCGTTCTCGCAGTTCACTCATTCTTGCAGCGCCATCCGGTCGCAAATACGACAAAGATCCGCGAAGCCTGCGGCCTGTCGCCTCCAACGGTCCTGCGCAGCTTATCGACACTCGAAGATCTCGGCATCGTTCGCGAGATTTCCGGCAAGGAACGCTATCGTATTTATGCCTACAGCGAGTATGTGCAAATCCTGAACGAGGGGACAGAACCGCTCGAGCGCTAAAGCGTTTCTGTTCAGGGAACCAGCACGATCTTCCCGGCATTTCCCGATTCCAGAACGGCGATATGCGCGGCCGCTGCGTCCGCCAGGCTCATTTCCCTGCCGACGACCGGCTTGAGCGCGCCCTCCGCGACCCAGGCCGAAATGTCGTTCATTATGACCGAGACCTGCCCGGGCGAGACATTCCAGAGCATGACGCCCCGAATGTCGAGTTCCTTCATCATGGTCAGGCGCGGATTGATGGTTATCTCGCCGCGATTGCCGATCACGACGATCCTGCCGGACATGCCGGCCAGTTCCATATCCGCCGCCAGGTTCTCGTTGGCGAGCATTTCGAGGATCAGGTCCGGCCCGTCGCCACCCGTTGCCTTGCGCACCTCATCGAGATAGCCGTCCTCATTGTGGTTGACCGCAAGGTCGGCGCCTTCGTGCCGCACAAGCTCCATGCCTTCCGGCGAACCCGCGCTTCCGATCACGGTGAGGCCCGCGCGCTTGGCGACCTGGATGGAGGATGTTCCGACCGAACCGCTGGCGCCGTGGATAAAGACGGTTTCACCGGCCTTCGCCCCGCCGCGCTCGAACAGGGCATAGTGGGCCGTCGGATAGGACACGCCGAATGTGGCGGCCTGCGCGAACGACACGCCTTCGGGAAGCGCCAGCACATTGTCTTGCGGCCGCTTGACCTTTTCGGCGTAGCAGCCGGTAAAATCCAACCCCATCACCGTGCCGACAAACACCCTGTCGCCCACCGTGAATTTTTCAACGCCCGCGCCGACGGCGGACACGACCCCTGCGGCATCGCCGCCCGGAATGCACGGAAGATCCGGCTGCACCCGGTAGGTGCCGCTGCGCATATAGGTGTCGGCGGGGTTGACGCCGGCAGCACGCACATCGATCACCACCTCGCCGGGACCGGGGACCGGATCATCGACCTCATCGAGCTGAAGGACTTCCGGGCCACCAAACCGGTGCATTCGGATCGCTTTCATTTCGGACCTCTACTGACAACAACGCCGGCTGCGGGAACAGCCGTTTCCGACCGGCACCGTAAGGGTCCGGCATTCTGTGTCAACCGCGCATCCCGTCGGCGCGGCGAGCGTGCCTTTGCAATCGCGTTTCATGGTCGAAAATGCCGGGCTGGCATCGGCCTGAGGCGGGAACGCCACGATCGGCCTAACTCTCTCCCACCGGCTTTATGGCGCGGATATGCAGGAAGATCGGCGCAACTTGCGTATCCGCCACCAGCGGATATTGCCGCGCTATGTCATCGCCGGCGCGCGGTTCGCCGAATTGCCGGATAACGAGGCCGGCGGCGCAGATCATCGCGACCCAGCTTGTCAGCGTGCGGTGGAAACGCGGCATTGTTTTTCCAGTGGGCGGCAACATCGCGCGAATCCATGGCACCCGATCCCCGTTGGCGACAAGCATGACGATTGGTTTTTAAGTCAGGCAAATACGGCTGCTGTCATAACGGAAACCGCCGCCGCCCCGCAACAGGCATGTTCCCTGCCTCAGCCACAATGCGGGCGCCGGACCTGATGCCAACGCGGTCCGCTCAGCCCCCGAAACGCCCCGAACGCGGGAAGCCGCGTGGCGCGAGCCGGCCGGCCTGGGCGCGGTCGCCGATCCACTCGGCAAGCTCCCGCCTGGGTTTGGTATGGGTGCGACCGGCCGAATCCTGCCAGCTCAGACCTTCGTCCATGGTGAACGTCTTTACATCGGCGATGCCGCCATCCTTGTAGCGCTGCAGGCGCACGCCCTTGCCCCGGGTCATCTCCGGGAGCTGCAAGAGCGGGAAGATCAGCAGTTTCTTGTTTTCGCCGATCACAGCCACGCTGTCGCCGCTCACCGGCACGCACAGGGTTGCCTCGACCGGCAGTTTGACATTCATCACCTGCTTGCCCTTGCGGGTGTTGGCGGTGATTTCCGATTGCGGCACGACAAAGCCATTGCCGATCGTGGACGCAAGCAGCAGGCGCACATCGGGATCGTGGACGAATGCCGAGACGATATCCTGATCGTTGTCCATGTCGACCATGATGCGCACGGGCTCGCCATGACCGCGTCCGCCCGGCAGCCGGTCGCAGCCGAGCGTGTAGAACTTGCCGCCGGTGGTAAACAGGATGATCTTGTCGGTCGTATGGGCCGGAAAGGCGAATTTGAGCTTGTCGCCTTCCTTGAAGGTCAGGCTCGAATAGTCCGGCAGATGTCCTTTCATGGCCCGGATCCAGCCCTTCTGCGAGACGACCACCGTCACCGGTTCCTTCTCGATCATCGCCTGCTGGATGGCCTCGATATCGGTGTCGGGCGCATCGCCGAAACTGGAGCGGCGCCGGCCGAGTTCGGTGTCCTTGCCAAACTGTTTTTTGACCTCGCCGATCTCCCAGGCGACCGTCTTCCACTGCTTTTCGTCCGATGCGAGCAATGCCTCGATCTCGGCCTTCTCCGCCGTCAGCCCGTCGAACTCCTTGCGGATCTCGAACTCCTCGAGCTTGCGCAGGGAGCGCAGGCGCATGTTGAGGATGGATTCGGCCTGAAGGTCCGTCAACTCATAACGACGCATGAGTTCGGCCTTGGGATCGTCCTCCTCCCGGATGATGCGGATGACCTCGTCGATATTGAGGTAGGCGATCAGATAGCCGCCAAGAATCTCAAGACGCCGTTCGATCGCCGCGAGGCGATGGCGCGAGCGGCGCTGCAGGACTTCCTTGCGATGTTCCAGCCACTCCAGCAGCACGTCCGGCAGCGACATGACTTTCGGCACCTTGCCCTTCGACAGGACATTGAGGTTCAAGGAGACACGCGATTCCAGATCGGTCAGCTTGAACAGCGACTCCATCAGCAAGGTCGGGTCGACGCTGCGGTTCTTGGGCACGAGCACGAGACGAATGTCCTCGGCGGATTCATCGCGAATATCGTCGAGCAGCGGCAGTTTGCGGGCGAGAAGCAGTTCGGCGACCTTCTCGATCAAGCGCGATTTCTGCACCTGGTAGGGAATTTCGGTGACGACGATGACGTAACCGCCGCGGCCCGTGTCTTCCTTTTCCCAGCGGGCGCGGACGCGAAAGCCGCCTCGCCCGGTCCTGTAGGCTTCGAGGATCGACGCCCGGTCCTCGACAATGATGCCGCCGGTCGGAAAATCCGGGCCGGGCACAAAATCGACGATCTTTTCGATGCGCGCATTGGGGTGCTTGATGAGATGCAGCGCCGCTTCGCACAGTTCGGCCGCGTTGTGCGGCGGGATCGATGTCGCCATGCCGACGGCAATGCCCGTCGCACCGTTGGCAAGAAGGTTCGGAAAGGCGCCCGGCAGGACCACCGGCTCCTCATTCTCCTCGTCATAGGTCGAGCGGAAATCGACGGCGTCTTCGTCAATGCCGCGCAGCAGCAGCTCCGCAACGGACGTCATCTTGGATTCGGTGTAGCGCATGGCGGCGGCGTTATCGCCGTCGATATTGCCGAAATTGCCCTGACCGTTGACCAGCGGATAGCGCACTGCGAAATCCTGCGCCAGCCGCACCAGCGCGTCGTAGATCGCCTGGTCGCCATGGGGATGGAAATTACCCATGACCTCGCCGACGATCTTGGCGGATTTCTTGAAGCCGCCACTGGACCGCAGACCCATATCGCTCATGGCGTAGACGATGCGGCGGTGCACGGGCTTGAGCCCGTCGCGCACATCCGGCAGTGCCCGGTGCATGATGGTCGACAGCGCGTAGGCCAGGTAACGCTCTTCAAGCGCGGTTTTCAGGTCGACCGGTTCTGATCTGTCATCGCCGCCGCCGGGCGGAACAAGGCTTTTTCCCATGCCTTGCCCTTAGCCGATGCGCTGATTCGCGGCAAGGCTTGGTGTGTTTCACGGAAACGCCGCAGTGTTGAAGTATAACCTTCCGGCAACCATGTATTGTTCGCGAGGGGTTTAAAGTGCAGCAAAATACAGTATGGGCTGTTGTTCGACCCCGACCACGTTGTATGACAGCGCCACTTCAACCGTGCCTGTCCATTCAAGACCCGAAACAGGAAGGATACAACATGCGCGCCCCTTACCTTAGGACCGGCCTCGCAGCCGGCTTTGCTCTCCTGGCGTCGACGCAGTTGTCGTCCGCGCTCGACGCAGACGATTTCGCCAAGAAGTTTGCCGCTGCCTATGCCTCACAGGGCGCCAATATCACCTATGGCGGCGTGAGTGCCGACGGCGACACGGTCACGCTGAAGGATGTGGGCATCGAGGTGCCCGGCGAGGAAAACGGCCTCGCGCTGGGCGATCTGACCTTCAACGGTGTCGAAGAGGACGGGTCCGGCGGATATACGGCAAAATCCTTCACCGACGACGAGCTTGAGTTCTCGGAAGAGGACGTGAAGGTCACCGTCAGCGACCTGAAGGTCGAGAACCTGCGTATCCCGGGAAAGCCCGGTGCCGATTCCGTTGACGATCTTCTGTGGTACGACTCCGCGACGACCGGGCCGATCGCCCTGACCATCGAGGGGCGGGACGTTTTCAAGGCCTCGCGCTCGACGACGACAACGTCGAAGAGTTCGGACGGCTCGCGTATGGACTTCGACGCCCGCGTCGACGGGCTTGAAATAGACCTCAGCGACGTCGAGGGCGCACAGGCCCAGCAGGCCATCAACGGCATGGGCTACCAGTATCTGAACGGCGACGTCGTCCTTAATGGGCACTGGGCTCCGGAAACAGGGGAAGTCGCCCTGACCGAGTACGCCCTGACCCTTGACGATGTGGGCCGGTTCGGCATGAAGTTCTCTATTTCCGGCTACACGCTGGAGTTCATCAAGGGCCTGCAGCAGATGCAGGAGCGGATGGCCAATCAGGACGATGAGGGCAATTCGCAGCAGGCCATGGGCCTTGCGATGATGGGGATGATGCAGCAGCTCACCTTCAACAGCCTGTCGATCCGTTTTGACGACGCGTCGCTGACCAACAAGATCCTCGACATGGTCGCCAGCCGGCGGGGCATGAGCCGCGATCAGATGGTCCAGGGACTTCAGGGCATGCTGCCGCTGATGCTGGCACAGCTCCAGAACCCGGATTTCCAGAAGCAGGTGACCGAGGCGGTCAGCCTTTATTTGTCGGACCCGAAGAGCATTGAGATCAGCGCCCAGCCGGAGGCGCCGCTTCCGTTTGCATCGGTCGCGGGCTCGGCGATGGGTGCACCGCAGACCCTGCCGCAGGTGCTCAACGTCTCGGTCACCGCGAACCAGTAGGAGACCCAAAGGTGACATTCGAATAAGCGATCCTGCTGGGCTGCACCGTATCGAGAGGAGTCGATCTGCAGTGTATTCAGATCTGAATGAATTCAATCGGAAACCCGAGCCGTTTTCCCGTTACACAACCGATATGCTCTGGACCGATCCCTGGATCGCACAGCAAATGCTGAAAGTGCATCTGGACGAGAGCACTGACTTGGCTTCGCGCAGGAGTCAGACCATCGACGACATTGTGGGATGGTTTGACCGAAAGATCGGCCTGTCGGGCAAGAACGTCTGCGATCTGGGCTGTGGGCCGGGACTATACGCAAGGCGCATGGCGACAAGAGGCGCCAGGGTGATTGGCGTCGATTTCTCGGCCGTTTCACTCGACTATGCGCGGTCCGAAGCCGTCGCCCATAATCTGGATATCGAATACCGAAAAGCAGACTATCTGATCGACGATCTGCCCGACGGGCAAGATGTCGTCAGCCTGATCTGGTGTGATTTCTGCACGCTCCCACCCGAGAAGCGACGCACACTTCTGGAGCGGATTAAAGAAATGCTGAAGCCCGGCGGGACATTCGTTTTCGATGTGTCGACCACGCGGCAATTCAAGAAACGGCGTGAGGTCATGACCTACGGTCGCCGTCCCATGGGAGACTTCTGGTCATCGGATGACCACTTCGGTTTCCAGACCACCTTTCTCTACGATCAGGATAAGATCGCCCTGGACCGTTATCTGATCGTTGCGCCGGAACGCCGGTTCGAGATTTTCAACTGGATTCAGTATTTCGATCCCGAGACGATCTCAAGCGAAGTGCGCGAAGCCGGGCTGGCCGTAGAGGAAGTCCTCGATGTCACGACCGGAGAACCCTGGACGCCGGAAGCAGGAGAGCTTGCCGTTGTTTCACGGGTGTGAACTCTGCCTCTATCGCGGTTTGGAGCGTAAGTCCGCTTTCGTCCTTGTCCGCATACCGGCCGTCAGCCGGAGCCCACACGAGCAAATCCCATCTGGCCACGAACCGCCAGGCCGGCACGTTTCCCGGGCTGCCGCAGGCCTGCGGCACGTTTTCCATTCGTAGACGTCAGGAAATAGAGGCACCTCTGGCTACTCGTCCTTGGCCGGCGGAATGACCCTCAGGTTGAGATCGCGGAGCTGGGCCGGTTCCGCTTCCCCGGGCGAGCCCATCAGAAGGTCCTGCGCCTGCTGGTTCATCGGGAACATCGTCACCTCGCGCAGGTTTTTGGCGCCAACCAACAGCATGACGATCCGGTCGATGCCGGCGGCCATGCCGCCATGCGGCGGCGCGCCGTATTGGAACGCCCGGTAAAGGCCGCCAAAGCGTTCCTCAACCTCCCCGGCGTCGAAGCCGACAAGGCCGAAGGCCTTCACCATCAGTTCGGGGATGTGGTTGCGGATGCCGCCGGAGGCGATTTCAAATCCGTTGCAGACCATGTCGTACTGATAGGCAAGAATTGACTGCGGGTCCTCGCCATCCAGCGCCTCGACGCCGCCCTGCGGCATGGAGAACGGGTTGTGGGAGAAATCGAGCCGGTCGTCCTCGTCATTCCATTCATAGAACGGGTAGTCGACAATCCAGCACAGTTCGAACCGGCCGGTGTCGACAAGATCAAGTTCCTCGCCGACGCGTGTGCGTGCATCGCCGGCAAAGCCGGCGAACTTGCCCGGCTGGCCGGCCACGAAGAAACAGGCGTCGCCCGCTTCCAGACCAAGCTGCGTGCGGATCGCCTCGGTGCGCTCCGGCCCGATATTCTTGGCCAGCGGACCGGCACCGGCGACGGCGCCGTCCTCCTCGCGCCAGAAGATATAGCCGAGGCCCGGCTGTCCCTCGCCCTGCGCCCAGGAATTCATCCGGTCGCAAAAGGCGCGGCTGCCGCCGGTCTTTGCCGGGATCGCCCAGACCTCGACCTTGGGATCGCCGACGATCATGTTGGCGAAGACCTTGAAGCCCGAACCGGCAAAATGTCCGGTCACGGCCTGCATCTCGATCGGGTTTCTGAGATCGGGCTTGTCGCTTCCGTATGTGCGCATGGCGTCCGCATACCTGATCCGGCGGAATGTCTGCGAGACCGGCTTGCCGTCCGCAAAGCGCTCAAAAACACTGCGGATGACCGGCTCGATGGTCGAAAGAATATCCTCCTGCTCGACAAAGCTCATTTCGAGGTCAAGCTGGTAAAACTCGCCGGGCAGGCGGTCGGCGCGCGGATCCTCGTCGCGAAAGCACGGCGCGATCTGGAAGTAGCGGTCGAAGCCGGAGGCCATGATGAGCTGCTTGTACTGCTGCGGCGCCTGGGGAAGCGCATAGAACTTGCCCTGATGGATGCGGCTCGGCACCAGGAAGTCGCGTGCGCCTTCGGGCGAAGAGGCCGTGAGAATGGGTGTCGCGAATTCGGTAAAGCCCGCTCCGCCCATCAGTTCGCGCATCGCCGAGATGATCTCGGTGCGGCGGATGATGTTGCGGTGAAGCGTCTCCCGGCGCAGATCGAGAAAGCGGTATTTCAGGCGCACGTCCTCGGGATAGTCCGGCTCGCCGAATACCGGCAGCGGCAGTTCCTTCGCCGCCGACAGGACTTCGATCTCGCGGGCATAGACCTCGACCTCGCCGGTGGGAAGGTTCGGATTGACCGTGTCGTCGGAGCGCGCCTTCACATCGCCGTCGATGCGGATCACCCATTCGCCCCGAACCGTCTCGGCCAGCTTGAATGCAGGTGAATCGGGATCAGCCACGACCTGGGTGACGCCATAATGGTCCCTCAGGTCGATAAACAGAACGCCGCCATGGTCACGAACACGATGAACCCAGCCGGACAGCCTGACGGTTGATCCGACATCGGATTTGCGGAGGGCGGCGCAGTTATGGCTGCGATAGCGATGCATCGGTCTTTCCTGATTTGTTGTGCGTTTGATAAGGCATCGGACCGAATGTCCGGATGGTCACCTTGAAAACCGCGCGGACAAGCGCATGACAGGCGTGATTTGTCAAGCAGCGGCATGAAATAAGGCCGGCGCGATCGCGACGGGCCGTGAGGTAAGACAAGACAAGGCGAGGATTATTGGGTAAAGAGCCTGCATGGATATAATCAGTACGACCGGTGATCTTGAAGCCGCATGTAACCGTCTTTCCCAAGCAGACTTCCTCACAATCGACACGGAATTCATTCGAGAAACCACGTTCTGGCCCGAGCTCTGCCTCATCCAGCTGGCGGCGGACGACATGGCATTCATTGTCGACCCGCTTGCAAACGGTGTTGATCTCAAGCCGTTCTTTTCCCTCATGGCGGACACTTCGGTCGTCAAGGTCTTCCACGCGGCGCGGCAGGACATCGAGATCATCTATCATCTGGGCGATCTCATCCCGCATCCGATCTTCGACACCCAGGTCGCGGCCATGGTTTGCGGTTTCGGCGATTCCGTTTCCTACGATCAGCTTGTCCAGAAGACGGTCGGTGCGCAGATCGACAAGACCTCGCGCTTCACCGACTGGCGCCGGCGGCCGCTCTCCGACAAGCAACTGCGCTATGCGCTTGCCGATGTCACGCATCTGAGGGACGTCTACAAGATGCTGAAATCACGGCTTGAAAAGGACAATCGCGTTCATTGGGTGAAGGAGGAGATGGATGTGCTCGAAGCGGCATCCACCTATGATCTGCATCCGGACGATGCCTGGAAGCGGCTGCGCATGCGGGTAAGGAAGCCGCAGGAACTTGAGGTGATGAAGAAGGTCGCCGCATGGCGCGAGCGGGAAGCGCGCCAGCGCAATATCCCTCGGCGGCGGGTTCTGAAGGACGAGGCGATCTACGAGATCGCGCAGCAACAGCCCCGCGATGCGAACGCGCTCGGCCGGCTGCGCTCGATACCGAAAGGCTGGGAGCGTTCGCAGTCCGCGGGCGCGATCATTGCCGCCGTTGAAGAAGCCCTGGCGATACCGAAGGAACGACTGCCGCGTATCGCGCGCCCGTCTCAGTTGCCGGAAGGCGCGGCGGCGGCGAGCGAATTGCTCAAGGTCCTGCTGAAGCTGACAACCGAAAAGCACGGTGTCGCGCCGAAGGTCATCGCCAACACGGAAGACCTCGAGCGTATCGCCGCCGATGGCGAGGATGCCAATGTCGAGGCCCTGTCCGGCTGGAGGCGCGAGCTTTTTGGCGAAAAGGCGCTCAAGCTGCTGCGCGGCGAGATGGCGCTGCGCTTCGTCGACCGCAAGGTCGAAGTCATAGACATGGGCGAATGATCGCCGGGGACATGGGCGAATGATCGCCGGGGACATGGGTGAATGATCGCCGGGCGGCCCGGTCAGGATCCGATCTCCAGATGGATCGTCTTGTCTGTCAGTCTTGAGAGCTGCAGCAGACGACCTTCCAGGCGTTCGCCCGCAAAAGCGCGCAAATGGCCGGGGACATGCAGCACCAGTTCGTCCTGCCCGACCGGATCGAAACGGATCAGCGGCGTCACACCGGGCATTGATGCGGAGAACAGGTAACTGACCCGCAGCAGGCCGCCGAGCAGCTTGGCGAGTTCCTGAAAACGCGGCGTTGTGATGGCCGCGATCGTCTCGCTGTGCCCGCCGCCGCGCAGACCCTCGAAGCGGTAGTAATTGGCAAGGGCGATATAGACCCTGCCCGCATGGGTTATACCGCCGAATGTGCCGTTCGATATCAGATTGAGCGACTGCGGCCCGCGGTAGTCGGGATGCGCACGCCAGCTTATGTCGGCGAGAAGGCAGGCGGCGCGGCGATACCGCGCTTCGGCAACGGTCTCCTCAATGCCGAAGGCGCGAAACGCATCCTCGGTCCAGCGCGTCAGTTCGCGCGCGTGTTCGGGCGAGCGGGCGCGCAAGATCGCCAATTCGTTGGCGGCGCTGATCAGCGGATCCAGCGCCTTTTCCTCTTCGCTCAAAAGTGAATAGAGGAAACCCTCCCGCACGCCGAGCGCCGAAAAACTCACCTTCTCCGGCTTCATCGCCCGCAGGATTTCGGCCATCGCGGCCGCGCCGAACGGCAGCAATCCGCGACGGTTGCGCGAGACGGCGCGCATGGCCTTGCCCTTGGCATTATTATTGTCGTGTGCGACGCCCTGAAGGAACGCGGTCGCCTCCTTGGCCGGGATTTCATAGCCCTGGGTCATGTTAAGGGGATAGGACGTCATCTCCATATGAAGCTTGGCAAGGTTGCGCCAGGTGCCGCCAACCGCATAGAATGTCCTGTCCTGGCCCTTTTCAAGCAGGGTGGCTTCGGCAAGATTCTTGCGCGCGATCTTCCGCGCCTTGTCGACCGAGCCGCCGGCCGCCTCGGAAAGCCGCAATCCGCCAATCGGCAGGGTTATGCCGTCGCCGATGTCCTTTCCGCGAATATCGACGAGTTCAAGCGAGCCGCCGCCGAGGTCGCCGACAATTCCGTCGGGTTCGAAATAGCCGCTGATGACCCCAAGCGCCGAATAACGCGCCTCCTCCCGGCCGCTCAGCACGTGGATATCGCTGCTGAGAATCGCTTCAGCCTGCTCGATGAAATCGGGACCGTTCGCCGCTTCCCGCGCCGCGGCCGTCGCGATCACATGCAGATGCGTTGCGCGCGCCTGTTGCGAGAGGGCATGAAAGCGCCTCAGCGCCGCGAGTGCGCGGTGCACACCCTCGGTGTCCAAAAGACCCGTTGCGGCAATGCCCTTGCCGAGACCACACAGGACCTTTTCATTGAACAGCACGGTCGGTGTGCGGTTCAGTCCCTCATAGATAACAAGACGCACCGAGTTCGATCCAATGTCGACGACGGATACCGGCGCTATGCCGGGCAGACGGCCCTGGGCCTCCGATTCAACCATGCGGTATTACGTGCTCAACTCTGTTTTTTCTTCTGTGAAACCCGTCCCGCAATCAGTTTCGGCGCGCTTGATGCCAAGGCGCCGCCGCGGCCGGACAGGCTCGGATTGGTCATGAAATAATGTTGTGCGTTGAAGGGCTCCTCCCCCTTGCGCACGTCCATACGCCGTGACGTGCCATCCGCAAGGATTTCGTAGCTTTGCTGGTTGTCGATCAGATTGCCGAGCATGATTTGAGACTGGACCTGCTCTTTCACCGTCGGATTCTCAAGCGGCACCATTGTCTCGACCCGCCGGTCGAGATTGCGGGGCATGAGGTCCGCCGAGCCGATATAGACAATCGAATCGGCGCTCGGCAGGCCCTTGCCGTTGCCGAAGCAGAAGATGCGTGAGTGCTCCAGGAAGCGGCCGACGATCGATTTCACCCTGATATGGTCAGACAATCCCTCGACCTGCGGACGCAGACAACAGATCCCGCGCACCACGAGGTCGATCTCAACGCCTGCCTGACTGGCCCTGTAGAGCGCATCGATGGTCGCCGGATCGACGAGTGAATTGACCTTCATCCAGATGGCCGCAGGCCTGCCCTTGCGGGCATGCTCGACCTCGGCCTCGATATGCTCCAGCAAACGGCTGCGCAAGGTGCTTGGCGAGACCGCCAGCTTCATCTCCTCGGTCGGCTGGCCGTAACCGGTGATGAAATTGAAGACATGGGCGACATCGTGGGCAATGTCCGGATCGCAGGTGAAAAAGGACAAATCCGTATAAACCTTGGCGGTCACCGGGTGGTAGTTGCCGGTTCCCAGATGGCAGTAGGATGCCAGCTTGCCCTCTTCACGGCGCACGACCAGCGACATCTTGGCGTGGGTCTTGAGTTCGAGGAATCCGAACACGACCTGGACCCCCGCCCGCTCGAGATCGCGCGCCCAGCGGATATTCGCTTCCTCGTCGAAGCGCGCGCGCAGTTCGACGAGGGCCGTGACGGACTTGCCCTGCTCCGCGGCGTCGATCAGCGCGCGCACGATGGGGCTGTCGTTGGAGGTACGGTAGAGCGTCTGCTTGATGGCAAGAACATCCGGATCGCACGCCGCCTGACGCAGGAACTGAACCACGACATCGAAGGATTCATACGGATGATGAATGACGATGTCCTTCTCGTGGATGGCAGCCAGACAGTCGCCGGCATGCTCGCGGATGCGCTCCGGAAAACGGGCATTGTAAGGCTCGAACTTGAGATCGTCGCGCGGCGTATCGACAATTTCCGAAATCGTCGACAGGGCGAGCAGGCCGGGCAGAACCGCGACCCGGTCTTCAGGCACGTTGAGTTCGGACGTGACGAAATGCCGGAGCGCTTCGGGCATTTCGGAATCGAATTCGATGCGGATGACCGAACCGCGGCGGCGTCTCTTCAGGGCGCGCTCGAACAGGCGCACCAGATCCTCCGCCTCCTCCTCGACCTCGATATCGCTGTCGCGGATGATACGGAAGGTGCCGGATCCGTTGACGATGTAGCCGGGAAAGAGCGACCCGATGAACTGACCGACGACGTCTTCAAGCGTGATGAACCGGCAGCGGCCGTTCTCATCCGGCAAGCGCACAAACCGGTTGAGCGCCACCGGCAGACGCAGGAGCGCGGTCATGGATTCACGCTTCTTGCGGCTAAAGAGTTTCAGGACGATCGAGAAACCGAGATTGGGAATAAACGGAAACGGGTGCGCCGGATCGATCGACAGCGGCGTCAGCACCGGGAAAATCGAGGACAGGAACTCCTTCTTGAGCCATGTGAGGTCCTCCTTGTCCAGATCGCCGGGGCGCACGATGAGGATATCCTCCTCGGCGAGATACTGCTGCAGGACGGCCAGCGAAGCCTGCTGCTCAAGCTGAAGCTTGCCGATTTCGTCGAGTGCCTCATTGAGCTGGCGCAGGGGCGTGCGTCCGTCCGCCGAACGGCTGGTAATGCCCTCCCTGACTTGTCCTTCGAGACCCGCCACGCGGACCATGAAGAACTCATCGAGATTGGCGGCGGATATGGACAGGAACCGGATCCGTTCGAGCAGCGGATGGGCGCTGTTCTGCGTCTCCTCCAAAACCCGCCGGTTAAACTGGAGCCAGGAGAACTCGCGGTTGATGAAGCGCTCGGGACTGTCCATCAGCGCTTCGGGAGACTCGGGCTGCTCCGCCTGACCGGCCGCGGGGCTTATGGTTGTCTTGTCGTCCATTTGCGATGTTACCTCACGCCGATCATACACCCCGGCCAACAAAATGCCTATTCGACAAAGGCTTATGGTGAATCGGCGCGTTGACCGGCCTCGAGTTCCGCAAGAACCTCGGACGCGAGGGACCGGCTGATCTTGCCGCGGCGCGCAAGTGCCAGCCGATCCATGCGTTCCACAATGGTCTGCGCCGCGTCAAGTGACCGCTCCATGCGATGCACCAGAAAGAGAACAACCTTCGGATCGACGGCGATTTGCCTGTCCGCGAAGAGTTTTTCAATGACCTGGGCGAGAAGTTCGTCATCCGGCTCGCCGATTTCCACAATCGTCGCCGCCTTGAGCCGCGAGCGCAAATCGGCCAGTTCCACCGGCCAGGCGGCCGGCCAGATCCGCGTCGTGACCATCAGCCCGGTCGCATGCTGGCGCACCGTGTTGATCAGGTGGAAGAGCTGGGTGTCGTCGAAACCCTCACGATCGATGTCTTCTATCAGCACCGGACCTTCGCTCGCCGCCTGCAAAGCGCCACTGTTTCCGGCATGCGCCGATACGGCGACGGCGCCGGATTTTTCCTTCCAGATATTGGCAAGATGGGTTTTTCCCGCACCGGTCGGGCCCGCAAGAATCACGACGGGCGAGACCCAGTCGGGCCATATGTCGACGACGCCGATGGCCGCGCTTAACGGATCGGACACAACCAGATCGTCACGCGTTGTGTTGGGCCGGTGAGCGAATTCAAGGGGCAATTGCCCCTTTGTCCGCTCATGTCCCTTGCGGTTGTCAGGCGCCATTGTCCTTCTCAGCATCCTCCTGAACGGCAACCGGTACGGTGCCGTCATCATAGAGATTGCTTTCCAGATATCGCTTAAGGCCAAAGCGCACAAGCACTGCAAGGGCCGCCGATGCGGGCACGGCAATCAGCAGACCGACAAAGCCGAACAGCGAGCCGAAGGCGAACAGCGCGAACATCAGCCAGACCGGGTGCAGGCCGACACTGCGGCCGACAAGCTTCGGCTGGAGGATGTTGCCCTCAAAGAACTGCCCGGAGAAGAAAACGGCAAGCACGATGGCGATCGATATGTAATCCGGCCAGAACTGAACCAGCGCAACACCAGCCGCAAGCACCAGGCCGACCATCGAGCCCACATAGGGAATAAAGCTGATGAGCCCGGCAAACAGGCCGATCAGCAACCCGAAATTCAGGCCCGCAAGCGTCAGACCCGCGGCGTAATAGACACCGAGAATGAGGCAGACACTGCCCTGTCCGCGCACAAAACCGGCTATGGCGCTGTTCATGTCCTGCGAGATTTCCCTGACGGAGTTCAGATGGCTGCGCGGAATCCATCCATCGACCGTCTCGATCATGCGATCCCAGTCGAGCAAAAGATAAAACGCCACGACCGGCGTGACGATGAAAAGCGACGCGATGTCGGCCAGCGCCTTGCCGGAATTCCAGATCTGCAGGAACAACTGCCCGACGAGCCCGGCTCCCTGGGAAAGCAGATCGCCGAGCGCGGATTTCAGATCGGGCAGTTCGTCGCCGATCCACTTGCTCAGCCATTCCGTGTTCGTCGATGCGATCAGCGACTGAAGCTGCGAGGCGTATTCAGGCAGGTTGGAGATGAAGCCGCTCGCCTGTGTGGCAAGCACGGGAATCACGATCATCAGGGCGATGACAAAAAACAGCAGGAAGGCGATGAGAATCAACGACGTCGCCACCAGTCTCGATATCCTCCAGCTTTCCAGCTTGTCGGCAACGGGGTCGAGGAAATAGGCAAGCGCCATCCCGGCCACGAACGGCAGCAGGATACCCCTGAAAACATAAAGAAAAACGCCCAGGACCAGAAATGCGGCCAGCCAGAAGATCGCTTGTCGGCGCAGTGAAGCGGTATTGATCTGCGTTACCATCGCCGTCTCCGTGCGTAGAGCGGGTTGCGCGTCGTAAACATGCGGACTCACCCGGCCATATGATCGATCCAGACTTTCAGATAGGCCGCCGCGGAAAGAACGGTCAATACCGCGACGCCGTAGATCAGTATCAACCGCAGATCACCAAAGGTTATGCCGAAGGCCAGTTCGGCCAGAACAACGGCCGCCAGCGCGATCTGCAGCGCAGTGTTGGCCTTCGACACCAATATCGGGTTCATGTCGAACGGGCGCGCCATGACGCTGGACAGGATGACGGCAATAATGATGAGAATGTCGCGCGAGACAACCAAGACCACAAGCCAGTGCGGCAGATGGCCCAGTATGGCGAGCATGACGAAAACCGTCATCAGCAGCAGCTTGTCGGCGATGGGGTCCAGATAGGCACCGAGTTCCGTCTGCTGATGAAACTGCCGTGCGATGAAGCCGTCGACGCCATCCGATATGCCGGCGATGACAAAGATCACGAAGGCCGGGCCCATTGCCCCCACCAGCAGCGAATAAACGACCGCGGGCACCATGAGAAAGCGCAGTATGGTGATGATGTTCGGTATCGTCATGCGTCAGGTCGGTCCGGACAGCCTCTTCAAAAAATCGTCAATTTACGAGCCGGCGGCGCATGGAGGAATAGAAATACTCCACACCATGCCCGCTGACCGGGTTGTGCCGAATCTCCGCCGATCAGGCAAATACTGCCATGATCTCGTATCGCCACTCCACAATTTCAACGATTGAACAGTGCTTTATCGCGGTTCCCGGTCAATTTCGAGTCAGCAAGAGGCCGGGATAACACCGCTTTTTTCACCGTGGCACCGGCAGCGAGCCTTGCACAGGGAAGCAGGACATGCCATTTCGCCAGCATCGAGCGGCGACTCTTTAAGGACGCGCATGAGCGAGCGGGCCAACGGACTGAAATACAGCGATGCCGGTGTGGATATCGACGCAGGCAACAGCCTCGTGGACCGCATAAAGCCGCTGGTCAAATCGACAAAGCGCCCCGGCGCGGCATCGGAAATCGGCGGTTTCGGCGGCCTCTTCGATCTCAAGGCCGCAGGTTTCAAGGACCCCGTTCTCGTCGCCGCCAATGACGGTGTCGGCACAAAACTGAAAATCGCGATCGACTGGGGTCGCCATGACACGGTCGGTATCGATCTTGTCGCCATGTGCGTGAACGATCTGGTCGTACAGGGCGCGGAACCGCTTTTCTTCCTCGACTATCTCGCAACCGGAAAACTGGATGTCGATCAGGGCGAAGCGATCGTCGCCGGAATTGCCAGGGGCTGCATCGATGCGGGATGCGCGCTTATCGGCGGCGAGACCGCCGAGATGCCGGGCATGTATGGGGGCGCCGACTACGATCTCGCCGGCTTTGCCGTCGGCGCCGCCGAACGCGGCGCCCTGCTGCCGAGAGACGATATGACTTCCGGCGATGTGCTGATCGGCCTCGCGTCTTCGGGCGTTCATTCGAACGGCTATTCGCTCGTTCGCCGCGTGGTGGAGCTCTCGGGCCTCTCATGGGACGCCCCTGCCCCCTTCGACAAGGACACCTCGCTCGGCGAGGCATTGCTGGCGCCAACGCGCATCTACGTGAAGCCGGTCCTTGCCGCCGTGCGCGCCACACTTGCCGTCAAGGCGCTCGTGCATATCACCGGCGGCGGGTTCCGGGAGAATATTCCAAGGGTGCTTCCCGAGACCCTCGCCGCCGAAATCGATCTCGATGCGATAACGGTCCCTCCCGTCTTTTCGTGGCTTGCGCGATCCGGCGGCATTGAAGCGCGGGAAATGCTGCGCACGTTCAACTGCGGCATCGGCATGATTGCGGTTGTCGCCGAAGCGGGCGCCGACGATGTCATGGACATTCTTCATGAAAACGGAGAGACGGCCATTCCCATCGGCCGGCTTGCCGAGAATGATGATGGCCGCATGGTCCGCACCACCGGGACGCTCGGATTATGAGCGGTTCCGGCCACAAGCGCGTTGCGGTCATGATCTCAGGCCGGGGCTCCAATCTCGGCTCATTGATCTCGGCGTCGATGGCGGCCGGCTATCCCTGCCGCATCGTCGGCGTGATATCGGACAATCCGGACGCCGCCGGTCTGAAGCTGGCGGAAGACTACGATATCGAGACCCATGTCGTGGACCGTAAGGACTACGCGGGCCGTGAGGCGCACGAAGAAGCCGTCCATGCGGCGCTGCAGTCGCTCAATCCGGACATTGTCTGCCTTGCCGGTTACATGCGGCTGCTCTCGGGCGAATTCGTCGCCAAGTGGATGGGTTCGATGATCAATATCCATCCCTCACTGCTTCCGAGCTTCAGGGGCCTGGACACCCATCAACGTGTCCTGACCCATCAGGTCCGGCTGCATGGCTGCAGCGTCCATTTCGTCACCGAAGGGATGGATGAGGGACCGCTGATCGCCCAGGCGGCCGTGCCTGTGCTGCCGGGCGATGATGCGGAGAGCCTTGCGGCCCGGGTTCTGAAGGCCGAGCATGTCCTCTATCCGTCCGCGCTGAGGCTTGTCGCGGAAGGCAGGGTTCGCATTACCACCGCCGAAAAAGTGCTCTTCGACGCGTTTCCCGAGCCCGGACCGGACGACATCCTCTATTCCCACGAGATCGGCTAACAGCGCAGCCAGACGTGGTTGTCATGAAACGGCGCGCCGCCGAAGGGTGCGATGGAATCAGCGCCCGTCAGGACATTTATGCCTTCGCCGTCGACAAAGGCCTTGTTCGGCCACAATCCTTCCGAGATCAGGACACCCGGTTTCTGGCCGTCGACGATTTTTGCGTGAAGCCTGACGGAGCCGCGCCGGTTCCCGATTGTAACGAGATCACCGGCACTCACACCGCAGCGCTCCGCATCAGCACGTCCGATCATCAGTTCCGGGCGACCTTCCCGCTTTTTCGAAGATGCCGTTTCCGCAAATGTCGAATTCAGGAAATTACGCGCCGGGCTGGTCGCGAGGCGAAACGGGTGCTCCATATCAGCCTTTTCGATCAGATCGAAGTGATCGGGAAACTCAGGGAGCGTGCCATGCGGCCCCTGGGGCCCCATCGAGCGCGGCGGCCTGTTCGGCGCATGGGCATCCTGCCAGTTCAAGCGGAACCGGAACCTGCCGTCCGGCCAGGCGAAACCGTTGATGAAATGGGATGTGTCGAAATCCGGCTGGCAGTCGATCCATTTGTTGACGCGCAGTGCGTCGAGATCGCCATGCCCGCTCCTGTCCAGCAGATCGTCGATCAGCGACAGGGCGTCCGCTTCGAACACGGCGGGATCGGGGACGCCAAGACGTTTTGCAAGCTCGTTAACCACAAAGAGATTGGGCCGCGGCCCTTGCGGCGGCTCGATTAATTTCGGGCCCAGCATTATGTGCTGGTGACCGCCGCCGCGATAGATGTCGTCATGCTCCAGGAAAACCGTTGCCGGCAGGACCACGTCGGCCAGTGCCGCTGTTTCGGTCATGAACTGCTCGTGGACCACGGTAAAGAGATCCTCGCGCATCAGCCCCTTGATCACGTCGCGCTGTTCCGGTGCGATATTGGCCGGATTGGTGCTCTGGATCAGCATGGCGGTCACCGGCGGACCGCCCGCCAGCGCATCCTCGTCGCCGGTCAGGACCCGTCCGATCTTCGACTGATCGAGATGGCGCACATCCGGGTCACGCATGGAAAGCCCCATGATCCGGGAATGGTCGAACCCGAAAATCGATGCATTCGAGTGAAACGCCCCGCCGCCTTCGTACTGCCAGGCTCCGGTCACCGTAGGGATGCAGGAGGCGGCATGCATGTTGACCGTGCCGTTGCGCTGCCGTGTGAAACCGTAACCGAGCCGGAAATATGTTCGCTTCGTGGTTCCGATCAGGCACGCAAAGGCCTCGATTTCCTCGACCGAAAGACCGGTGATCTGCGAGGCCCAGGCGGGTCCGCGCGATTGCAGATGCCGTTCCAGTCCGGCGGGATCGTCCGAATAGCGGGCGAGATAGTCCCTGTCCGCGTGCCCGTCGCGAAACAGGATATGCATGACGGCGCAGGCCAGAGCGCCGTCCGTGCCCGGTTTGACGATCAGCTTGACGTCGGCCTGGGCCACCGTTGGGTTGTTGTAGATATCTATGACCACGATCTTTGCGCCGCGCTCCTTTCGCGCCCGCACCGCATGGGTCATTACATTGACCTGCGTGGAGACCGCGTTCGTTCCCCAGATGACGACACAGTCCGATTTGGCCATCTCGCGCGGGTCGGGACCGGCGAGCGTGCCGGCACCAAAGAAGAAACCGGACCACGCCGCATTCGTGCAGATGCTGTCGAACTGGCCGGAATATCGTTTTGCGTGGCGCAGCTTGTGAATGGAATCGCGCTGAACCAGCCCCATGGTGCCGGCATAATAGTAGGGCCAGACCGTCTCCGACCCCCATTGGCGCTCGGCAGCGAGAAACCGTTCCGCAACATGATCAAGCGCATCGCCCCACGACAGTTCCCGCCAGTTCCCCTCCCCCTTTGCGCCCCTGCGCAGAAGCGGTTTGAGAACGCGATCGGGGTGATGCACACGCTCGGCATAGCGCGCAACCTTGGCGCATATGACACCGGCGGTGTAGCTGTTGTCGCCGGCGCCGCGGACCCGGCCGACGCGATTGCCCTCCAACAGCTCCACCTCAAGGGCGCATGTTGACGGGCAATCATGCGGACAGGCCGTATAGCCTCGTCTGACGTGCACCGTTTCGCTCATTTCAAAACCCCAATGTTGACAGGATCGCATTGGATATAGAGCAAGGTCCTTGCGGCAGGAACCAAAAGTTACACAGGCTCAACCAGGCGTGAACTACAGACACATCTATCATGCGGGCAATTTTGCCGACGTTCTCAAACATGCGGTACTGGTGCGGATCCTGACCTATCTGCAACGCAAGGAGAAGGCATTTCGGGTTGTCGACACACACGCAGGCAGCGGCCTTTACGATCTTTCGTCCGAGGAGGCCGTGAAGACAGGCGAGTGGCATAACGGCATCGGCCGGCTCCTTGACGCCGACCTTCCGGATGGCGCCGAGGGCCTGCTGAAGCCCTATCTGGACGCGGTGCGCTCGATGAACCCCGGCTCCGGCGTCACCCTATATCCCGGCTCTCCGAAGCTTGTGCGCACGCTTTTGAGAAAACAGGACCGGCTGTCGGCCATTGAGCTTCACCCGGAAGACTGCCGCAATCTGAAGGCCCTTTTCGAGGGAGACTTCCAGACGCGGGTGACCGAACTCGACGGCTGGCTTGCACTCGGCGCCCAGCTTCCGCCGAAGGAGCGGCGCGGCCTGGTCCTTGTCGATCCGCCGTTTGAAAAGGAAGGAGAGTATGACCGCTTGGTCGACGGGCTGGCGAGGGCCTGCAGCCGCTGGCAATCGGGCCTTTACGTGCTGTGGTATCCGATCAAACAGGGCGCGCCCGTCGTCCAATTCCACCGGAAGCTGAAAGCTCTTGGCATTCCAAACATTCTGTGCGCGCAATTGCAGGTTTGCGGCATGCGGGAAACCACCGGACTGTGCGGCTCCGGTCTTATTCTGGTCAATCCGCCCTATACGCTCAAGGACGAGCTGGCAGTCCTGCTGCCGGCGCTTCAGGACCGCCTGGCGCAGACCGGCCGGGCCGGTCGTGACCTGTTCTGGATCGCCGGGGAACGGCGGACCGGCAAAAAATAGAATATCAAGGCGTTAGGCTTGACGCGGCGCCGCGGGTTGATCATCCTCGGGGCAAGCACGCGATTGTGCGAATCCGATTTGCTGAGCAACCAGATCGCAGACCATGGGGACCCATGTCCATGTTTCGCAAGATTACTCTGCATGCCGTCCTGTCAGCCGCCATCGCCGTTCCGACCCTGTTTGCGGGCCACATATCGTCCGCCGGCGCGTTCGGACTGAACCATTTTGCCGCCTGCGACAGCCCGGCCGTTTTCAGAACGATTTCACACCGTTTTCAGATTGCCGACCGGAACGTCATTCAGCGCGATCTTGCGATTGTCGATTATTTCGATGTCTATGAGCGCGATTACACGCCGACCACGGAGATGCATCTGATCGCACGGCGCTACTGTCAGGGCAAAGTGTCGATGAGCGACGGCCATACCCGCTCCATCTGGTACCTGATCGAAAGCGGCCAGGGTTTTGCCGGTATCGGCGACAATGTCGAGTTCTGTATCGACGGACTCGATCCCTGGCACGTCTACGGCGCCTATTGCCGGTCCGTTCGATAGCAGGACTGCCCTTGCCGCGTGCCCTTATTGTCCCGGTGGCTGCCGGGCTCCTGGCGCTGGCGGGATGTGACCCGTCCGGCAACGACGGATCAGCGCGCCCTTCCGGTTTTGACTTTTATGTGCTGGCGCTCTCCTGGTCGCCGAGCTACTGCGAAGCCGAGGGCGAGCGCGCCAATCCTCAACAATGCGATAGCGGCCGGCCTTACGCCTTCATCGTGCACGGGCTCTGGCCGCAATTCGAAAAAGGCTATCCGGAGTTCTGCGCCGGGGACGCGGGACATGTCGAACGCGGCATCGAGGACGACATGCTTGCCCTGATGCCGAGCCGCGGCCTCATTCGCCATCAATGGAAGAAGCACGGGACCTGCGCCGGCCTCAGCCAGGACGATTTTTTCGATACGGTGCGCAATGCCTATGCCAGCGTCTCGGTGCCCGATATCGGCTCTGCCGAGGGCACCTACAAGACCATGACACCGGGTGAAGTTGCGCAGGCGTTCATCGGAGCCAATCCGGGGCTTGAAGACGACCACTTCGCCGTCACCTGCGACAAACGCCGTTTGCGCGAGGTTCGCATTTGCATGACGACCGATTTGGAGTATCGCTCATGCCCGGAAGTGACCCGCCGCGCCTGCCGGCGGCCCTCCGTCGTTGTGCCGCCGGTGCGCGGCAACTAATGCAAATCTGAATTCAATCAGCTTTCAGCCAAAAGGACCCTTGCGATGAAGCTGCTCTATTCGCCCCCCTCCCCCTATTCAGCCAAAGTGCGCATGGCGGCGCGCCATGCCGGTATCGAGGCCGCCTCGGAGGTCGTCGACACCAGTGCCGACCCGGCCGAGCTCGTCTCAAGCAATCCGCTCGGAAAAATCCCGACCCTTATCAACGACGACGTCACCGTCTATGACAGCCGCGCGATCATGCAGTATCTCGACCGGGAAAGCGGCAAGAAGCTCTATCCGCGCAACGCCCAGAAGCGTACCGAGGCGGAGGTGCTGGAAGCGCTGTGCGACGGGGTGACCGACTGCCTGCTCGCCATGGTCTATGAGCGGCGTTTCCGTCCGGAGGAAAAAGTTCACCAGGCCTGGCTCGACCGGCAGTGGTCGAAGATCGAACGCGCGCTGGACCATCTGAACGACAATCTGCCCCGAACCACCAGGAAACTGCATGGCGGCCATTTCGCGCTCGCGGCCCTTTTGGGCTATCTCGCCCTGCGTTTCGAGGGCAAGTGGGAGCGCGGACGTCCAAAGCTGAAAAACTGGCCGGGAAAATTTGCCAGGTTCTTTCCGGAATACGATCAGTTCAAGCCAAAAGCCTGAATGGAAGCCTGCAGGGAAAAGGCGGGCATTTCTCGTGCTGCGCCATTGTGTTTTGCGCGCCTGTACCTATATGCAGTGGACCGCGCCGCACACCCAAAGACTACGCTTCCAAAGCCCGGAATCCGCCGTTTTATGATCAGCTTCCTTATATTGATTGCCGGGTTGGCCTTGCTGCTGTTTGCCGGAGACTATCTGGTCCGGGGCGCCGTGGCGCTGGCGGAGAAGCTCGGCATCAGCCCGCTGGTCATCGGCCTGACGATTGTCGCCTTCGGCACCTCCGCGCCGGAGCTCCTGGTCTCGCTCAAGGCGGCGTTCAACGGCGTCTACGGCATTGCGATCGGCAATGTGGTCGGCTCGAATATCGCAAATGTGCTTCTGGTCCTCGGTGCGCCCGCTCTGATCGTGCCTATCGCTTGCAAGGAAAAGGGCATCGGCTTCAGCCTTTTTGTCATGGCGCTGCTCACCGTCATTCTGCTGATCATGATGTGGACGAGCGTCCTCGATCAATTCGACGGGCTGATGCTCCTGCTCATCCTTTTGGTTTTTCTCGGCTGGCAGTTTGTTCGGGCGCGACGGGACCGGGCCGCATCCCCACTGGGCGGAGACTATCACGACGAGCTCGACGAACTGCCGGCGGAAAACTCACGCATTGCGGCCTATCTCCTTTTCGGCCTGATCGGACTGCCGATGGGTGCGTCCCTCACGGTCAACGGCGCCGTGGATATCGCCCGCTTTTTCGGCGTTTCCGAAACCGTCATCGGGTTGACCATCGTGGCGATCGGCACATCGCTGCCCGAACTCGTGACCACCGTCATGGCCGCCTGGCGCCGCAGCGGCGCCGTGGCAATCGGCAATGTCGTTGGCTCCAACATCTTCAATATCGCCGCGATCCTCGGCATCACCAGCCTCCTCCATCCGCTCTTCGTTCCCGCCCATATCGTCCATATCGATATGTGGATCATGGCGGCCACGAGTGCGCTGCTCATCGTCTGGTCATTGATGGCCCGGTCGATCACACGGCTTGACGGCCTGATCATGCTGACGCTTTACGTCGTCTACATCATCGCCGTTTTTTAAACGCGGCACGCGCAAGGCCCGCACGGACAAACCATGTGGATGGCAAAGCTATAGTCGCGCCCGCCGGTTTGACAGCCCGAGCCGTGCGCATCACATAATGCGGACAAACGCACGCGGAAGGATCCGATGGCCAGCGAGGACCGCTCAGCACACAGCGGCGCCAAAAAAGTCAGTCTGAAGAAGCCCGCCGCCCTGCCGTCTGAGCCGGATGGATGGGAGGACGGCGGGCGCGCGGGCAGCGGGTTGAAGGGCCCGGAACTGATCCAGGCCTTCGTCAGGATCCTGCCGAACGCGCCGGGCGTCTATCGGATGCTGAATGAAAACGGCGACGTGCTTTATGTCGGAAAAGCGCGCAGCCTGAAAAAGCGGGTCTCGAACTACGCCCGGGGGCGCGGCCACACGAACCGGATCGCCGGCATGGTGCGGCTGACGACCAATATGGAATTCATCACGACACGCACGGAAACCGAAGCCCTTCTGCTTGAGGCAAACCTGATCAAGCGCCTGCGGCCGCGCTTCAACGTCCTGATGCGGGACGACAAGTCGTTCCCCTATATCCTTTTGACGGAAGGCGATCTGGCGCCCGGCATTTACAAGCACCGGGGCGCGCGGGCCCGCAAGGGCAGCTATTTCGGGCCTTTCGCGTCGGCACAGGCCGTCGACCGGACGATCAACTCCCTGCAACGCGCCTTCCTGCTGCGGACCTGCACGGATTCGGTCTATGAGAGCCGCACCCGGCCCTGTCTTCTCTACCAGATCAAGCGATGCGCCGCGCCGTGCACCGGCGAAGTCACCGAGGAGGCCTATGCCGCGATGGTCGAGGAGGCCCGGGATTTCCTGTCGGGCCGGAGCCAGAAGGTCAAGGCGACCATGTCGAAGGCGATGCAGGAGGCATCGGAAGAACTCGATTTCGAACGCGCGGCGATCTATCGCGACCGGCTGGCGGCGCTGTCGCATGTCCAGAGCCACCAGGGCATCAATCCGCAGACGGTGGAGGAAGCCGACGTCTTCGCCATCCACCAGGAAGGCGGGATGAGCTGCATCCAGGTGTTCTTCTTCCGCACCGGCCAGAACTGGGGCAACAGGGCGTATTTTCCAAAGGCAGACGCGCAGCTGAGCGGCGGGGAAATCCTCGGCGCATTCCTTTCGCAGTTTTATGACGACAAGCCCTGCCCGCGTCAGATCCTCATTTCCGATGCGATCGAGGAGCAGTCGCTGTTGAGCGAAGCGCTGTCCATCCGCACCGGCCACAAGGTCGCCATCGGCGTGCCCCGGCGCGGGGAAAAGCGCGACCTGATAGATCACGCGCGCGCCAATGCAAAGGATGCGCACAACCGCAGGCTGGCGGAGACATCGACGCAGGCGAGTCTCCTCAAAGGCTTTGCGGACGTCTTCGGACTGGACAATCCGCCGCGTCGGATCGAGGTCTACGACAACTCGCACATCATGGGCACCAATGCGGTCGGCGGGATGATCGTCGCGGGGCCCGAAGGCTTCATCAAAAACCAGTACCGCAAGTTCAACATCAAATCCGAGGATCTGACGCCGGGCGACGATTTCGGCATGATGCGGGAGGTGATCCAGCGGCGGTTTTCACGGCTGGTCAAGGAACACGGGAAACCGGATCGGAACGCTTCGGGTTCGGCTGAGGATACGGACACAACGGCGCCGAACTGGCCGGACGTGCTGTTGATCGACGGCGGCCGGGGCCAACTGTCGGCGGTCAATGCGGTGCTCGAAGAGCTCGAACTTTCAGACAGTGTCGCGACGATCGGCGTCGCCAAGGGTCCGGACCGCGACGCCGGCCGCGAACGGTTCTTCACGGCCGGCAAGAAGGATTTCTCGCTGCCGCCGCGCGATCCTGTCCTCTACTTCATCCAGCGCATGCGCGATGAGGCGCACCGCTTCGCCATCGGCACCCACCGGGCCCGGCGCAAGAAGGAGATGACCCGCAATCCGCTGGACGAGATCGCCGGGATCGGACCGTCACGCAAACGGTCCCTGCTGCACCATTTCGGCACCGCCAAGGCGGTGTCGCGCGCCGGGATCGAGGATCTGAGAAGCGTCGACGGCATCTCCGAAGCCATGGCGCAGCTGATCTACGACCACTTTCACGAGGACGCCGGCAGCTAGAGCGAGTTTTTCGTTTGAAGCGGTCCGGCTCAGTCCGCCGCAGCCTCTATGGCCTCCATATCGTCGTCGGAGAGCCCGAAATGATGGCCGATTTCGTGGATCAGGACATGGCGTATGATCGCGTCGAGCGTTTCCTCCCGGTCGATCCAGTATTCGAGTATGGCGCGGCGGTAGAGCCAGATCCGGTTCGGCATCTGCCCGGTACGCACCTCGCTCGCGCCCTGCGCCAGACCGATGCCCTCGAACAGTCCGAGCAGGTCGTAGGGACTGGACAGGCCGAGCGACGTCAGGACATCCTTTTCCGCATAGTCGGCGACGGCGATCTGGATATCCTCGCAAAGGGCGCGAAAACTCTCCGGCAATGTCCCGAGCGCTTCGCGCCCGAGCCTTTCAAAATCATCCAGCGTGGGCGCATGACGGCCGGCCCATGGCGATACGGAACCCATCTGTTCTCGACCCCTTTCGCGATTGTGGCGCTGGCTGGCGCCGCTCTCCTGCTGTCATAGAAGCTCGGTGGCTGTCAGGCAATCGATGAGAGCGGCGGCCGGACCGTGTCGATTGATCATTGACGCCGGGGCGCTCGGCCTATTTGTATGGGTTCAAATCCAAGAAACGGACGCCCATGGCATCGCATACCTACAATATTCCGAACCTTCTGACTTACGGACGCATGGCGGCAGTGCCGCTGATCGTGCTGTGTTTCTTTATCGAGGGGCGTCTGCACGGCTCGGACCTGGCGCGCTGGAGCGCCCTGGCGCTCTATATCGTTGCCTCAATCACCGATTTCTTCGACGGCTATCTGGCGCGTATCTGGAACCAGACGTCGAATATCGGACGGATGCTCGATCCGATCGCCGACAAGCTGCTGGTCTCGTCCATCCTTCTGCTGCTGGCGGCCGACGGCACCATAGCAGGCTGGACGATCTGGGCGGCGATCATCATCCTTTGCCGGGAAATCCTGGTCTCGGGGCTACGCGAATATCTGGCGGAGCTGAAGGTCTCCGTTCCGGTGACCTGGATCGCCAAGTGGAAGACGACGATCCAGATGATCGCCATCGGCTTCCTTCTGGCGGGCCCGGCGGGCGATACCGTCATTCCCTATACGACGGAAATCGGCATCACGCTTTTGTGGATCGCCGCCGTCATCACGATATATACCGGATATGACTATTTCCGCGCCGGACTGAAGCACGTGGTGGAGAATTGATGGTCAAGCTTGTCTATTTCGCCTGGATCCGCGAGCGCATCGGCAAAAGCGAGGAAACGATCGATCTGCCCGATGACGTCGTGACGGTCGCCGACCTTATCGGTCATCTCAGGACACGCGGCGAGGAATATGCGCTTGCCCTTGAAACGCCCGAAGTCGTCCATGTGGCGATCAACCAGGAGCACTGCCGGCATGGCGATGCGATCGGCGATGCGCGCGAGGTGGCATTTTTTCCGCCGATGACGGGAGGCTAGGACGTGGGTGTCAAGCCGGTTATCCGGGTTCAGCAGGAGGATTTCGATATCCGACGGGAGACCGGTCTGATGACCGGCGGCAAAAGCGACATCGGCGCGGTCGTCACGTTTACCGGCCTGTGCCGCGATGAAAAGGGCGCGCTGGCGGCGCTTGAGCTCGAACACTATCCGGGCATGGCCGAAAGCGAGATGCTGCGGATCGCCGAAGAAGCCTGCGAGCGCTGGCCGCTTGACGCCGTGACCGCCATTCACCGCTACGGCAAAATCGCGCCGGGCGAAAACATCGTTGTCGTCATGACCGCTTCGCGCCATCGGCAGGCGGCGTTCGACGGGGCGGCCTTCCTGATGGATTTCATGAAATCCAGGGCACCGTTCTGGAAGCGTGAAATCAGGGCCGACGGCAGCACTGGCTCCTGGGTCGACGCCCGCGATACGGATGACGACGCGATGAAGCGCTGGCAATAGCCGCCTTCGGTTTATGGACGAACGACAGCGAAATGATCAAACCGGACAGACCACGCGGTGAGAGGAACAAAAAGTTCTACTGATCCGCGATTAGCGCTTGTTCGATTTTCCTGGCGACGCGTTGCAGGGCTGGAACGCATCTTTTGATGACGTCCTTCATACTCATTGCTTCGGTGAGAACGATGGAGTTGATGCAGGCGACAACCTCGTCATCCAGCTTGATGGGCACTCCGACGCCGCGTGTGCTGTTGGAGAGACTTTGGTCGTTCTCGGAAAACCCTTGTGCACGATAGCGTCGCAGCTTTCTCTCCAGGCTTGTGCGTGCTTCTGTATCCGGCACTATTCCAAAGGCGGCGTTCAGGATTTCATCCCGTCGCTCGGTATCAATATGCGCGAGATAGGCCCGGCCCAGAGCGGAATCGGTCACTGAAAGCCGCGAGCCGACTGGCCGGTTGAGTGCAAGTGTCCCGGGTGGCCGGCTCGTCTCCAGAATGACCATCGCTTCGCCGTCAAAGACGGCCAGGTCGGATGGCCAGGGCATCGATGTGCGAAACTCGTTCAGGATTGGTGTCGCCAGGGCAACCAGGCGCTTTCCGTAATCGAAGCCGGAACTGAGCGTCAGCACTTTGGCGGTGACGACATAGCCATCGGTCTTGTTATCGCGGGCAACGAAGCCAGTGTGCTCCAGCGTCTCAAGATTTCTCACAATGGTCGGTTTGGAGATGCTCGTGGTTTCATGCAGAGCACCCACGCTGGCAACCCCGAGGCGATTGATCTCGGTCAGGAGGTCCAAGCCTCTGATGAGGGCATTTATGGGCGGGTAGCTCTTCTTCTTTTCCAATTTCTCACGCGTCTTTCACAAATACGTCGTTTCGTTTCGGCAGGGGCGGACTGTAAACGATCATCAGCTTCAAGGTTTCTGGCCCAAGTGACAAGACGTGGTGGTCAAGCTTCGGGGGTAGCCGGATAATCGTCCCGGCTGGACAATCAATAGCGGGATCGTCGGCGAGTGTCACACGGGCGATGCCCTCAAGCACGTACATCGCCTGATACTCGACATCATGATGATGCTTATGAGCTTCACCGCCAGGGGCAATTTCCCCCAGGACCATCTCGAAATCTTCGCAGAAAGTCCTTTCGCAAAGGCGCACATTGACCGTTCCAGCGTGACCGGGTGGACCATATCTGGCGAGATCATCCATGTGTTCGATGAAAGGATACACGGCTGTGATTGTGGCGGTCATAGAAACACCTGCGTAAGTTTTGGGAACGCGACCATCAGCAGGACGATCGCGATCATGCCGAACACGAACGGCAAAGTGCCGAGGAAGATATCGGCAAGTGAGATGTTGGGATTGTCGAGGCTGGATTTGACCACATAGGCCGAGAGCCCCATGGGTGGTGTCAGAAGGCCGATCTCCGCCGCGATGACGGTCAACACGCCGAACCAGACGGGATCAGCCGCGGGAAAGGCACCAACCAATGGCAGGAAAATCGGGATCATGATGAGGATGATGGAGATCGCGTCGATCAAGGTGCCGAGCACGATGACGATGCCGATATAAATCAGGATCAGGACGAAGAACGACAGTTCCGCCGCAGAGACGTAATCGGCCAGGGCGTTCGGCAGCCCCATGATTGACACCATGCGGCTGTAGACGGTAGCGCCAATCACCAGGAGCGAGATTGAGGCCGTTATCTGCCCGGCTTGCAGAAGCGTTTCCCAAAAAGAGGGCCAGGTCAGGCGATGGCGCAAAAGCGCTATGACCAGAGCGCCGGCAACACCGGCGGCACCGGCCTCGGTCGGGGTGAAAAAGCCGCCATATATTCCGCCCAGGACAAGACCGATGAGAGTGACAAGCGGCAGAAGAAGCTGGACGGCTTCCCAGTTCGTGAGTTCCTCGTGCTCCTCCACCTCGGCTTGATTACAGAAGACACGGCGCGGGAAAAATCGTGCCATGCCAAAAATGATCGCACAAAAGACAGCGGCCAGCAGGAGACCGGGCACAATCCCGGCCAGGAACATCGCGCCAACGGATTGTTCCGCAACAAGGGCATAAACGATGAGCAGGAGGCTTGGCGGGATCAACATGCCCAAGACGGAACTGCCCGTGACCACACCGACGGCAAAGCGCGGCCGATAGCCAAGGCGGAGCATTTCGGGCACGGCGACACGGGTGAAAACCGCAGCAGAAGCGATGGAAATGCCCGTGACCGCGGCGAATGCGGTATTGGCAATGACCGTGGCAATGCCGAGTCCACCCAGAATGCGGTGTAAAAAATGGTTTGCCGCCCGGAATGTATCGCGGCCGATATCGGCCCTTCCCACAAGCAGGCCCATAAGTACAAAGAGTGGGACGACTCCAAAGACATAAGATGAGATCGACTCTGTCACCGCCTGCGTGAGGAGCGTGACCGAGAGCGCAAACTTGCCTTTGAAAATCCAAAGGCCAATGAAGGACACGGACGCCAGAACGATGGCCACATGCATCCCCATATAGATCAGCCCAACGATGGCCGCGACCGAGATCAGTCCCAGTTCCAACCCGCTCATTGGGCGTGGCCTTTGGATTTGATCGCACGGGAAAGATGCCCGATCATATGCGCGAGAAACTGGATGCCTGCCGCACAGCTGCCTAACGCGATGGTCGCGTAAACCGGCCACACAGGTGCAACGAAAAGGCCGTAGACGCCTGCATGTTCATCCGAGGTCCAGGCATCGACCAGTTTGAACCAGACGCCATAGACGAGCACCGCAAAGAACAGCGCGCCAATCAAGCTGTAGACGGCTTGCAAAGACGCTTCGACGCGCGGTGACCTTGTTTTCAGCGTGTTGGCAAGCAGTTCGGTGCGCGCCAGTGCATTCGCGCGCACCGCCTGACCGATTTGCAAAAACACAACCGCGACAATGGAGAGCCGGATCATTTCGGCTACCCCGGCGATCGGCTTGCCGAGGAAACTGCGGCCGATGATATCGGCGCAGATAAGCATGGCCATGGCAAGGATCAGGACTGCGCCCACGCCGTTCAGACCGGCCACGAGGCGACCGATCCAGGAGGTTTTGGACGCGATGCTCATGCTCCCTCCAAATCCCAAATCTCCTCGACAGCCGTGCCTGCGGAGATGAAGGTTGCGGCTGCGGGGCAGCGCCAGCGGAGTTGAGACTTCAAGTCGTGCAGTCGTTGCGTCTCGCCGCTGACATGTCCGGTGATTGTCAGGCGAAGTCGCGTGAAAGGCATTGCCAGTTTTTCTGTGCCGGTATACCCGCGCGGATCGAGATATCCGACGGCCTTCATCGTGACGCCGGACAGGTGGATGTTCATCTCGGCTGCGATCATATTCATGATCACATTGCTGCAGGCGACATAGCCCGCCAAAAACGCCTCAAGCGGCAACATGCCTTCGTTGTTTCCGTGCCGCTCTGGCGGCTCGTCGCAAATCAAGGAAAACTGGCGCGCGGTGATGTCCGCGCGCGTTTTGTTCGGAATGCTGGCAGAGACACGAATTGGAATCTGCGCCGGAGTCGCGGCCATGGGATCAGCTTTCTTAAGGTCGGGTTGTCTTGTGCAGCCCCGGACGTGATGCGCCCGGGGCGAAGGTCGAACTAATTGTCCCACTCACGAACAAGTTCAACACCGTTTTCAGCCTGTTTGGCCATCCATGCATCGAGGATTTCCCGCGCAGGCAAGCCACGGCTTTCGGCGCGGTCAACCCAATCGGCAGTAAGGTCAGGCAGGGCGAGCGCCCAGCGTGTCCTTTCTTCCGGCGTGAGGCGCGATTGTGTCGCGCCTTGCTCGATCATCTTGCCCTCGGCCATCTTCGCGAAGCCCTGCAATGCCTCGGACACTTTCAGACGGTAGACCTCTCCAGCTTCCATGAATGCCATCCGGACGTCTTCGGGGAAGCTCTCCCATGTATCCTTGTTGATGGTGAGCGCACCCACGAACTGCGCGCCGAAATCAACACGTGTCAGCAGAGGAGCAACCTCATGCAGCTTGTTGGGAAAAATGCCTGACGAGAAATTCAGCAACCCGTCATATACACCGGTCTGAATGTTGTTGTAGTGGACCGAGAAGTTGCCATTCACCGCAGTGGCGCCAACGCCGTTGAGCCAATTTGCGATGGTGCCGGCCCCACCGATCTTGCGCCCCTGCAGGTCATCAATCGAGGACACCGGGAAGTTGGTCGCCAGATAATGGGTGTCGAGGCCGATCGGCGCGATAAAGACCTGCCTGTTATCCTCCCAGGCTTTTGTCAGCGCCGGGTGCTCTTCGTGCAGTTCGCCGACCATACGGGTGACAAGTTCCAGATCGTCGCTGCCAAAGGGGGTCATATAGGTGATGTTCTGCAGAATCAGTTTGTCCTGTTCGAAGATGGCATAGACCTGACCCATTTCGATCAGACCGGATTCGACCGCTTCAAGCACACCACCAACCTTTGCCACCGTGCCACTGTAAGACTCGATCCAGTTGATCGTGTGCGCATCACCAAGGCGGGCATTCACTTCGGGGATAAACACCTCGGAAATCAGCCTGACCCAGGGGACAACGGGCGGAGAGCCCGAAGCGACATTGATGTTGAACGTCTCAGCCTGGGCCGTCTCCCAGACGGACCCAAGTGACGCGGCTACGGCCAATGCAGCGATACCGGTCTTCAAATAGCTCATGTTTGCTTCCTCCCTTTAATTTCGCTATGCGAAATATCATTTCAAAAATAATTGTATTTGAAACGTGACTTTGCAACCCTGAAGCTGAAATGAGTTTCAAGCTCCGGCGCTTTTGCCTGTGGACTACGGAGAATGGCCATGGAACTGGATCCAAAACGCACGGCGGTGATCACACTGGATGTGCAGAACGACCTCGTACACAACACCAAGGGCGTGCTTGGGTCGGGGATGCTGGACCGGATGGCGGCCATCCTCGATGCGGGCAGGAACGCGGGAACCGAGATCATTCATATCACCGCCTCGGTGCGCGAGGACTTCAAAG
>NZ_CFHWAF010000006.1:59630-68349 GCF_984452065.1 Hoeflea sp.
CCGAAAGACAATCCCCTCTGGATCATGGTGCGAAGTCGGAAATCGATGGTATTGGGGACCGAGGGCGCGCAGCTTCATGAGAGCGTCGCGGCCCTTCCAGGAGAACTGGTGCTCAACAAGACATGTGTCGACCCGTTCCTGACGACCAATCTAGGCCAGGCGCTGATCAATGCCGACGTGAACACGCTGGTCATATTCGGCCTTTGGACGAATTACGTCGTCGAGGCCACCGCACGTCATGCCAGCGATATCGGCTATCGTGTCTTCATAGTCAGCGATTGCTGTGCCGGCAACGACGAAGAAAACCACAAGTGGGCGATGGAAAAAATGCTGCCCACGCTGGCCTACATTACAAAGACCGACGAGGTGCTGGAGGCGCTTGCCTAACCTGGTGGTCGCAACTCTATTCGGGAGGAAGACGTTCGCCCTCGACCCTCTGCCGCTCCGCCCAGTTGATATCGGCGTCGGACGGCAGCAATTCAGGAGCCGGCTTGTCAGGATGCTCCTCGGCACCGTCAACCCAGAACGGCGAACGGATCGACCGAAGCGCCCCTTCGCTTGGGTGCTCGATGTCCTGAAACAGTTCGACATCGGCAAGATGTGGATCATGCAAGAGGTCATCGAGCGAATTGACCTGCGTACACGGTATATCCAGTGCGCGCAAAAGGTCCATCCAGTCCGCCGTCGAACGCGCAGGCATGGCTTCGGCGACAACTGCATACAGCTCACCCACGCGTTCGCTGCGGCGCGCCGAATCCTGCACCCAGTCCGCCCGTGCCAGGTCCTCCCTGCCAACAGCATCCAGGAAACTGGCCCAGTGTTTGCCGCTGTAAGGCAGGAGGCCGATAAAGCCATCTCTTGTGGCATAAGGCCTTCGATGCTCGGAAAGAATCCGATTGTAACCCAAGCTTCCTCTGGATGGTCGGAAAGTCTCCCCTGAAAGATGCTCAGCCATCAAAAACGACACCAGACCCTCGAACATCGGCGCTTCGATCACGCACCCTCTGCCGGTCCTTGATTGCTGGATAACCCCTGCCATCACAGCCATGGCGAGATGCAGTCCGCCAATCTTGTCGCACAGGATCGTCGGCAGGTAACGCGGTGCGCCGGTCTCATCGGCATTCACGGACGCGATACCGGATGCCGCTTGAATGATGTCATCATAGGCAGGCAGAGCCGCGTACTGTCCCTTGCTGCCATAGCCGGTGGACATGCAGTATACGAGCCGGGGATGGGTGTTCCGGAGCACCTCTGGATCAAGACCCAACCGTCTGGCAGCCGACGGTCTCATGTTGTGAACCAGGACATCGGCCTCCGCCAGAAGCGCCATGAAACGCCGGTGGCCGTCAGCGGATTTCAAGTCCAGCGCAATCGAACGCTTGTTGCGATTGAACGCCAGGTGACCGGCCCCCATGCCCCGCGATCTGGACGGCTGCACGTGACGGAAGATATCACCCGAATGCGGTTCGACCTTGATGACGTCCGCCCCGAAATCGCCAAGGTACTGAGTTGCGAACGGGCCTAGAACAACGGCCGTCAAATCAAGGACACGAACGCCTTTCAAAAGGTCATACATGGATGGTTGCGGTGCCTTTCATCTTGCGCGGGTTTGTTTGCCCGCCTAGTCGGCAAGATCGCAAACCAAGCCAGGCGGCGCAACAAAAAACGAAATATCATTTCGCTAGAGGAAATTATGACCCTTCGACATGTCCGAGTAGGACAAGGCGCCGTCCTGCAAGCGTGAAATCAGGGCTGACGGAAGCGCCGGGTCCTGGGTCGACGCCCGCGATACGGATGACGACGCGATGAAGCACTGGAAATAAACAAGAGCGCGCCGTCCATCGCAGATCGTAAAGGCCAGAACAGTCTCGACAACAAACAAAAAGCGCCCGCCGGAGCGAGCGCCTTATCTGGTGCATATCTCAGCTTGTTAACGGCTGGACTGCGTTTTCTGAACGGACAAATAGTTGCAAGAAACGAGCGACCAGTCAAGTGTGATTCACTTGTAAGAAAATGGGCGCCAGCAGCGATTGTGAGTATCTGACTGAATCCAGAACCGTTCAGCCGGACAAAAACGCAGTACAAAGTGCCCGATGGGAGAAGCCTGTTGTATCGCCGCCATACATGGAACTTGAAATCCCATGTATGGCAGGCTATTTAGCCGTTCAGAAAACGCAGTCCAAACCGCAACTACAAACTCACATACCCGAAAATGGAATATGTGGGGATGTTGTTGCTTGCCGAGTTTGGACGCCCGGCAAGACTTGGTTTTTCGTCACGCCCCTACAGATGTGACTAGATCGGCCTCGCTTGGTTTGGACCCAAGCGAGGCGTGATCGACTCATCAATTACGCTTGCCATTTACCCATGTCAAGCTTTGATTCACTATTCCTTACAAACTATATACCCGAAATTTCGATCTGAAAAGCTTGCGTTGATAGCTCTTTAGTTGTATAGGCTGTCATGCTTCAATTAATAATCATATAGCACAAGATGAAAACATTAGGCATCGATCTCGGCACAAACTCAATCGGCTGGGCTCTCATCGAAACAAACGGAGAGCCCGGTGAAATCGGCGAAGGTCGCATCGTCGATATCGGCACACGCATCTTTTCCGCCGCCGATATGGCCGGGCGTGATGCGAAATCGAAGGAATCGCTTGCTGTCGCGCGCCGGCAGGCGCGGACCATGCGCCGTCAGCGCGACCGGAGGCTGAGGCGCAAGGATCGCCTCTTAAAACAACTCACAGAATTCGGCTTGATGCCGGAGGACAAGTCAGAATGCGAAAGGTTGGTCCGCGACACCGGCGACGGCAAGGGCGGTGACCTGTCGAACAGTGTTCTGGCGCTGCGGGCGAAGGCGCTGGACGAGCCGTTGACCCCGCACCAGCTTGGCCGCGTTCTGTTCCAGATGAACCAGCGACGCGGCTTCAAATCCAACCGCAAGACCGACGGCCGCGACAACGAGGCCGGAAAGATAGCTTCGGGCGTGTCGCGCCTGCAACATGCCATGGCTGCCGAAGGCGCCCGCACCTATGGCGAGTTCCTTTACAAGCGGCGGCAGGCCGGCAAATCCGTGCGCACCCGGTTGCGGCCGGTGAGCGAATTCAGCAGCGATCCGGAATTGAAGGGCGACGGCTACGAGTTCTATCCCGACCGCAGCGAACTGGAAGACGAGTTCGACGCGATTATGGAGGCGCAGGCTGGGCATCATCCGGACATGCTCACCCCAAAACAGATCGATGCGCTGCGCGAAACCATCCTGTACCAACGCGACCTGGTGCCGCCGAAAGTCGGCAAATGCAGCTACAATCCCGATGAACAACGGCTGCCCAAGGCACATCCGCTGTTTCAGGCCTTCCGGCTCTATAAGGAAGTCAACGAGTTTGCTCTGATCGGTGAGGATCAGAACCCGGTCAAGCTGACGCCGGAGCAGCGCGATATCCTGGTTCTCAAGCTCAAGGGCGCGAAAACCGCCGGTTTTCCGGCGCTGCGCAAGCTTTTGAAGCTCGGCCCGGAATTTCGTTTTAACAAGGAAACCGACAACCGTACCAAGCTGGAGGGCGATGTCATCGCCGCCGCGCTTTCGCACAAGGACTGTTTCGGCCCCGCATGGAGCGAAAAATCAACAGATAAGCAATGGTCCATCATCGAAAGACTGCGCGAGGAGTCCGATCCGGAGACACTGCGCGCCTGGCTACGTGATGATTGCGGTCTGGACGACGAGCGCGCCGACGCGGTGATGAAAGTGCAATTGCCTGAAGGCTATGGACGGCTCGGGCCGTCGGCGCTCGCCAACCTTCTCGATGCGCTGAAGCATGACACGGACGAGGATGGTAAGGTCATCACCGAGGCTGCGGCCGCGATCAAGATCTATGGCCGCACCAATGCGGAGGACGACCCCGACCGTGAAGCCCTCAGATATCTGCCGAAATATCAGGAAGTCTTGACCCGGCATATTCCGCCCGGCGAAGGCTCCGTCAGCGCGCCGCCCGGCGACAAGGATCCGACCTATGACCGCCATATGGGCCGCATCACCAACCCGACGGTGCATATCGCGCTCAACCAGTTGCGCCGTGTCGTCAACGCGATCATCCGCAAGCACGGCCGCCCGGACCGTATCGCCATCGAACTCGGCCGCGAGTTGAAACTCACCGACAAGCTGCGCGATGAAGTCAACCGGAAGATCGGCAAGAACACCAGAGACGCCGGGGAACGGTCCAAGAAACTGGTGGAGGAACTCGGTCAGCCTGACACCGGCTATAACCGTATGCGGCTGAAACTGTGGGAGGAACTCAATCCGGACCAGCCGTTGAACCGTGTCTGCATTTATTCCGGGGAGCCGATCAGGATCGGCGACCTTTTCACGGCCGAAGTCGATATCGATCACATCCTGCCCTATTCGCGCACGCTGGACGACAGCCAGGCCAACAGGCTGCTTTGCAAGGCGCGCGCCAACCGGGTGAAGCGCAATCGCGCGCCGTCGGAGGTGACGGAATGGGACGGCGTCTACGACGACATTCTGGCGCGCGCCGGCAACCTGCCCAGGAACAAGCAATGGCGCTTCGCGCGCAACGCCATGGACCGCTTTGCCGATGAGGAAGGGTTCGCGGCGCGCCAGTTGACTGACATGCAATACGTATCGCGCATGGCGCTTTCCTACCTCGCCGCGCTGTATCCGGCCGAGCAGGCTGACATCGATGGCGTGTTGCGGCGTCACAATCGGGTCCGCGCCCTGCCCGGGCGCATGACGGAAATGCTGCGCCGCAAATGGGGACTGAACGAAATTCTCCCCGATCACAATTACACAGAAGCGGTGAAACCGAAGAACCGCAAGGACCACCGGCATCATTCCATCGATGCCTTTGTCATCGCCTGCACCAGCCGCGCGATGATTCAGAAAATCGCGTCAGCATCGGAGGAAATCGAGGCGCAAGGAACGGAAAAGGTGCTGTCGAAGATACCCGATCCGTGGCCCGGATTCCGCGACGAATTGCGTGAGCGGGTGCAGGCTTCCGTGGTCAGCCACAAACCGGATCACGGCACGGTGTCCCGCAAGGGCTACGCCGAGGGGAAAGGGCAGACCGCCGGGCAATTGCACAACGATACCGCGTACGGGTTTACCGGAGAGAAGGACGACAAGGGCAACGATCTCGTCGTTCGCCGCGTTCCGATCACCGAGATAAAGAAAGCTGCCGACATATTCAGGATTCGCTGCAACAACCATGGTCACTCTGAATTGCGTGACCGGCTTTGGGAAGCAACGCGAGATCTTGAAGGCAAGGCCTTTGAAAAGGCAATCCTCGATTTCGCCAGTACCGATGCGAAATTCAAGGGCATCCGTCATGTGCGGATCGTCGAGCCGCTGAAGACGATTCCAATCCGCGACAAGTCCGGGCGGGCCTATAAGGGCTACAAGGGCGACTCGAATTTCCGCTACGATGTCTGGTGTCTGCCCAATGGCAAATGGGTGGCCGAGGTGGTGTCGACATTCGACGCGCATCAGCCCGGCTGGACGTCGGCAGTGCGGGCGGAGAACCCGACCGCCAGGAAGCTGATCAGCCTTCATCAAAACGACATGGTGGCGATTGAGCGCGATGGCGGGCGGGTGGTCTGTCGGGTGGTCAAGTTCAGCAGCGCGGGCCAGTTGACCTTGGCCGAGCACAATGAGGCCGGCGCGTTGAAGGCGCGCGACGCCGCGAAGCCCGATGAGGATCCGTTCAAATATATATACACATCCGGCAAAGGTTTAAGCCGGTTGAAGGCCCGCCAGGTCCGCATCGACGAAATCGGCCAGGTCTACGATCCCGGACCCCGGGTCTGAGGTTGGTCGTTTACCATTTCCTAAAGTTGTCTGCACTTCGGAATGCAATCCATGGTAATTTTTCGCCATGGAACGCATCGTCGATATCTCCACCGAAGATCTGCACCTTGGCATCCATCGCGGATTCCTGACGATTGTCAAAGATCGCGAGGAGATAGGCCGCATTGCACTGGATGATATCGGCGGCCTGATCACCCATGCGCACGGCCTGACCTGGTCCAACACCGTTTTCGTGCGGTTGTCGGAGCGCAACATCCCGGTTGTCATCTGCGCATCGAACCATGCGCCGGTCACATGCCTGTGGCCGATCGAGGGCCATCACCTTCAAGGCGCCAGGATGCGTGCCCAGGCCGATGCGAAACTGCCGCTCAAGAAGCAGGCCTGGCAGAAGATCGTCGCCGCGAAAATTCGCAATCAGGGCGCTGTGCTGCAATCGGCTGGCCATGAGGCCGGCGCTTTCGAGATGCTGGCCAGGAAGGTTCGATCCGGAGACCCCGATAATCTCGAAGCGCAGGCTGCGCGGCGCTACTGGCCGATGCTGATGGGCGAAGAGTTCCGCCGCAATCGTGATGGCGGCGGCGTGAACGGTTTGCTCAATTACGGTTACACCATTCTTCGCGCCATCATATCACGGGCGATTTGCGCGGCCGGTCTTCATCCGACGCTTGCCATTCACCATTCCAACCAGGGCAACGCCTTCGCATTGGCCGACGATCTCATGGAGCCCTACCGGCCTCTGGTGGATCGCATGGCGTTCAATCTGGCGCATGCGGGAAAGACAGAGGTAAATGTCGAAACCAAACAGTCATTGGCAAGTTTAGGGACGCTGGACCTGGATACTGCCGAAGGAACGAGTCCGCTGAGCGTCCAGGCATCACGTCTTGTGCACTCGCTCGCGACCTCATTTAACGGCGGCTCGGCAAAGCTTGATCTGCCACGTCCTCCCTCCCCGCTGGTCCTGGCCGGGCTCGGCCTCGAAGCGGAATGACGACCCTTTACACCGAGAAAAACAGAGAGGCTGGCGGCCCGACCCATTTGTCCGCTTACAGATTGATGTGGATGCTTGTTACCTTCGATCTTCCGGTAGAGACCAAGAAACAGCGCAAGGCAGCGCATGACTTCCGCATGTTCCTGCTTGATCAAGGCTTTGAAATGAGCCAGTTTTCCAACTATATTCGTTTTTGTGCCGGCAAAGAACAATTTGAAGCTCACACCCGGCGAATCGAATCGAACCTTCCCGAGCGCGGCGATGTTTTCATATTCCAATTTACCGACCGGCAATATGAGAATATTGTCCGATTCTCGGATCAGGCGCGACGGAAGCGTCAGAAAAATCCCGGCCAGTTGGCGCTTTTTTGACGTCTTAGTGCATTTAGCCGAAGCTGCGGCGACCCAAAATTCCTTTGAAATCAGAACCTTGGGCCGCCATGGAGCTTAGCCGTTCAGAAAACGCAGGCCAACCGCAACTGCGTCAATGTGAGCGCACCGCCGAAGCGGAGCTTAGCCGTTCAGAAAACGCAGGCCAACCGCAACATGAGCCCTGCCCTTTTGAGATCCATATTCAGCTTAGCCGTTCAGAAAACGCAGGCCAACCGCAACATGTTGGGCTATGACGGCATTCATTCGCATAGCTTAGCCGTTCAGAAAACGCAGGCCAACCGCAACCCATCGACGAAGGCTTTCAATTCGTCTGACAGCTTAGCCGTTCAGAAAACGCAGGCCAACCGCAACGAGCAAGCTTTCAGACAGCCTATGTTGCTGAGCTTAGCCGTTCAGAAAACGCAGGCCAACCGCAACGCTTTCGCATGCATACCGAGATATTTGTAGAGCTTAGCCGTTCAGAAAACGCAGGCCAACCGCAACTCCGGAATACCCGCCGACTTATGTCGAGTTAGCTTAGCCGTTCAGAAAACGCAGGCCAACCGCAACGGAGGCCGAAAAATATTGCGAGTTGAACAAAGCTTAGCCGTTCAGAAAACGCAGGCCAACCGCAACTCATTAAGCTGCGCAGACAGAAGGAATATGAGCTTAGCCGTTCAGAAAACGCAGGCCAACCGCAACAATAGATCGGCGTGACGCCGCTCGGCGCCCAGCTTAGCCGTTCAGAAAACGCAGGCCAACCGCAACTTCGCGCCACCGGAGTCGATGATCATGGCGAGCTTAGCCGTTCAGAAAACGCAGGCCAACCGCAACTGCGCGCATCGTCGGCGCCGTAGCTGACATAGCTTAGCCGTTCAGAAAACGCAGGCCAACCGCAACTGGTCAGCACGAGGTTCGTGTCGTCGGTGAAGCTTAGCCGTTCAGAAAACGCAGGCCAACCGCAACGCCGTCGAAGCGTGTTTGAAAAACGTATCGAGCTTAGCCGTTCAGAAAACGCAGGCCAACCGCAACCGCGAATGCCGGCGGGATATCGTCGAACAGAGCTTAGCCGTTCAGAAAACGCAGGCCAACCGCAACATGATGCGGACAAGGAAGAAGACGATGACAGCTTAGCCGTTCAGAAAACGCAGGCCAACCGCAACCGAGCACGGCCTGCGGAAATATGCGCATCAAGCTTAGCCGTTCAGAAAACGCAGGCCAACCGCAACGCCTGTTGCTTGACGACGGCCTCGCCGCGAAGCTTAGCCGTTCAGAAAACGCAGGCCAACCGCAACAGCTCGCAACGGTAAAAAAGCCACACAAGGAGCTTAGCCGTTCAGAAAACGCAGGCCAACCGCAACGCCCGTGCCTATCTGGGGTTTTCCGACGATAGCTTAGCCGTTCAGAAAACGCAGGCCAACCGCAACAAGACCGTATTGCCCTCAATAAACAGCGAAAGCTTAGCCGTTCAGAAAACGCAGGCCAACCGCAACTGGCTACGGCTCATTGAAAAATCGGTCGAAAGCTTAGCCGTTCA
>NZ_CFHWAF010000007.1:0-64726 GCF_984452065.1 Hoeflea sp.
TGTCTACAACGCCTTCTTCACCAACTATCTCGGTGCGCAGGTCATCGACCTTCCGACCGGCGAGGTCTATTCGGCGCTGCAACGCGGCGTCGTCGACGCGACCGGCTGGACGCAGATCGGCCTGATCGACCTGAAATGGAACGAGTTCCTCAACTACCGTATCGAGCCGTGCTTCTTCTCCACCGATCTCGGCGTCATCGTCAATCTGGACAAGTGGAACAGTCTCAGCGATGAATCCAAGAAGATCCTGCAGGATGTCGCCATCCAGCATGAGAAGGACAGCGTCGAAGCCCTGCGCGCCAAGCGCGACGAGGACTTCGCGGCACTCGACGCGGCCGGCATGAAGGTTGTCACCCTCGAAGGCGAGGCAAAGGCCAACTATCTCGCCGCCGCCCGCGAAAAGACATGGGAGCGCATGAAGGGACTGATGGCCGATCAGCCCGGCGGAACGGACAATTACGACCGTCTGATCGAGCACTTCTACGATCTCAACGCAGACTAACACCTGTCCGGACCCGCCCGTCGTGGCGGGTCCGGCCTCTGGACGGGACCGATGACGGCAATCAGGAAGGGCTACGACGCCTTGCTTTACGCCATGGCGTTCGTCGCCGGAGCGACGCTGGTCTGGCTGATGGTCTCCGTCATCCTGTCGGTTCTGATGCGCAATACCGGACTGCAGCCCTTCGCCTGGCTCTTTACCTCGGCCGAATACGGCCTTTTCTACATGACCATGCTCGGCGCGCCCTGGCTGGTGCGGGAAAAGGGCCACGTGCATATCGAACTGGTGACCTCGGCGCTTTCCGAATTTCCAAGGCGCATCGTCAGCCGCGGCGTGGCGCTCGCCTGCGTTGCCGTGTGCATCATCCTTGCCTGGAAGGGTGTGGAGCTGTTCCTGACCAACATCGAACGCGGCGATGTCGACACCCGGGCCTATTATTATCCGCGATGGCTGCTGACCGTCTGCTTTCCGCTCAGTTTCGGGCTGATGGCCTTTGAATTCATGCGCTTCGTGGTCGGCCCGGAGCTCATGCATACCGGCAAAGCGGGAATTCACGAATAATGGAATGGTACGAGGCCCTGCTGCTGCTGCTCGGCACGATCGTTGTTCTCATGGCGCTCGGCATGCCGGTGGCGCTTGCCTTCCTGGCGGCCAATATCGTCGGGGCCTGGGTCTTCATGGGCGGGGACCGGGGCGTCGGGCAGATGCTCAACAACGGTCTCGGCGCGCTGACCAAATACGCGCTTGTGCCCATTCCGCTGTTTCTTTTGATGGGCGAAATCTTCTTCCACACGGGGCTGGGCGCGCGCATGTTCAACGCGATCGACCGGCTGCTTGGCCGCCTGCCCGGCCGTTTGAGCTACGTCACCGTCCTCGGCGGCACGGGGTTTTCGACACTCTCCGGCTCCTCCATGGGCTCGACCGCCCTGCTCGGCTCGCTCATGGTGCCGGAAATGAACCGCCGCGGCTACAAGTCCCATATGAGCATCGGGCCCATTTTGGGTACCGGCGGCCTGGCGATCATCATCCCGCCCTCTGCGCTTGCCGTGCTGCTTGCGACGCTCGCGCAGATCGATGTCGGCGCCCTCCTGATTGCCGGCGTCATTCCCGGGCTGATCCTCGCATGTCTTTACATCGGGACGATCTGGCTGCAGACTAGGATCGATCCGGATGCCGCGCCCGCCTATGACGTGCCGCCCATGTCCTTTGGCGAAAAGGCGCTGCTCTTAATGCGCGACGTGGTGCCGATGGTCGGCGTCATGGTGGTGATTGTCGCCCTGATGATCAACGGCTTCGTGACGCCGTCGGAAGCCGCCGCCTTCGGCGCGCTCGGCGTGCTGATCCTCGCCGCCGTGTTTCGCTGCCTCACATGGGACGCATTGCGGCGGTCGATCAACGGCGCGCTGCGCGTGACGCTGATGGCCTATCTGATCGTCTTCGGTTCGGCGACATTCAGCCAGTTGCTCGCCTTTTCCGGCGCCTCAAGGGGTCTCATCAGCTGGGCGACCTCCTTCGAACTGGCGCCACTCGCCATGCTGCTTGTCATGTTCGCGGTCCTGCTGCTTCTCGGCATGTTCATGGAGCAGATATCGATAATGTTGCTGACCGTGCCGATCTTCTTCCCGCTGGCGCAGACGCTCGGTTTCGATCCGGTCTGGTTCGGCCTCATCATGCTGCTCGCCCTGGAGATCAGCTTCACGACACCGCCGTTCGGGCTGCTCTTATTCGTGATGAAGGGCGTGTCGCCGCCCGGCACCACCATGCGCGAGATCTATACGTCCGCCTTCCCGTTCATCGGCTGCTCGCTGCTGCTGGTCGCCCTGTTGATCGCCTTTCCGAAGATTGCCCTGTGGCTGCCCTATCAGTGAGGATACGGCACTGGTCGCCTGCGCTAACCTACCGCGTCTGTAATCGCTTGCAAAAACACATCGCCATACTCGCTGAGCTTCTTCGGCCCGACGCCGTTGATGCCGGCCATCGCATCGAGATCGGCCGGGCGCTCGGCGGCCATTTCGATCAGCGTCGCGTCCGGGAAGACCACATAGGCGGGGACGTTTTTCTCGCGGGCAAGCTCGAGGCGCAGGGCCTTCAGTCTGGTCAGCAGTTCGTCGTCGGCGCTTGAGAGCGTCGCCGCGGCGGCCGGCCGCTTCTTCTTGCGGTCGCGCTTTGCGGCGATCTGCGGCTCGCGGAATTCGAAGCTGCGTTTGCCGCGCAGGATATCGGCCCCCGGCTGGGTGATCTCCAGACAGCCATATTTGCGGATGTTGATCGACAGCGCGCCGCCGGCGACGAGCTGGCGCACAAAAGCCTGCCAGTATTGCTTCGAGTGGTCTTCGCCGACACCGAATGTGGGCAGGCGGTCGTGACCGCGTTCCAGGATCTTCTGCGTCTCGGCGCCGCGCACCACGTCGATGACATGGGCCGCACCGAACACCTGGCCGGTGCGGTAGACGGCGGAGAGCAGCATCTGAGCGTGGCGGGTACCGTCGACAAGTGTCGGCGGATCGAGGCAGTTGTCGCAATTGCCGCAGGCCTCGATCTCCTCGTCGAAATAGGCGAGCAGCGCCTTTCGCCGGCAGGCCGAGGCCTCGCAATAGGCAAGCAGGGAATCGAGCCGCTTGTGTTCGCGCCGCTTGTGGGCCTCGTCCTCGCCGTCATCGTCGATGAACATGCGGCGCATGCGGATATCGTCGAGGCCGTAGATCATCAGCGTCTCGGCCGGCGCGCCGTCGCGGCCGGCGCGGCCGATCTCCTGATAATAGGCCTCGACGCTGCCCGGCAGGTTGAGGTGGCAGACAAAGCGGATATCGGGCTTGTCGATGCCCATGCCGAAGGCGATGGTCGCGACCATGACGACCGCATCCTCGCTCATGAAGCGGTCCTGTCCCCTCTTGCGCGCCGCCGCGTCCTGGCCGGCGTGATAGGCGATGGCATTGAACCCCTCACCGGAAAGAAAGGCGGCCACCTCCTCGGTGAATCTGCGCGACAGGCAATAGACGATGCCGCTCCGGCCGCTCTTGTCCGCCAGGAAGTCGAGCAGTTGGCCGCGCCAGGCGCTCTTCGGCGCAACGGCAAGCCGCAGATTGGGCCGGTCGAAGCCCTGCACCATGGTCGTACCGGGCCCCGGAAAGAGTTTTCTGGCAATATCCTCGCGCGTCGCGGCATCGGCGGTGGCCGTGAAGGCGCCGAAGGTGACGCCGGTAAAACGCTCCTTCAACTGCGACAGCATCTCGTATTCGGGCCGGAAGCTGACACCCCATTTGGAGACGCAATGGGCCTCGTCAATGACGAACATGGCGACGTTCAGTTCGCCAAGGGCCGTCAGCATGCGCTCGCCCATCAGCCGCTCCGGCGACATGTAGACGATCCTGACCTCGCCCCGCTTCACCGCATCCCAGGCCGCATATTGCGCCTCACGGTCCATGCCGGAATGAATGCCGACGGCGGCCACGCCATTGGCATTGAGCGCGGCGACCTGATCGTCCATCAGCGCGACAAGCGGCGAGACGATCACGGTTATGCCTTCGCTCAGGATGGCGGGGATCTGATAACACAGCGACTTGCCGCCGCCGGTCGGCATGACGGCAAGCACATGTTCGCCCGCCAGCAGGTGGTCGATGATGCGCTCCTGGCCGGGCCGGAAGGCGCTGTAGCCGAACACGTGGTGCAGGACGGAATGCGGGTCGGTGCCGGTTTTCACCGGCGGTATCTGCGCGTTCAATTGTCCGGCTATTGTCAACGGGCCTGCTCCGCATCGGGGGAATCGGACGAAGTATGGACGATCGGCACGCAAAGGGAAGCCACCGGGCTGAAATATTGTGGACGCCGCGTCGTCTGCCGAGGGGCCTGTATCGCATCAGAAAATTGCGCTAAGCCTTCCGTCGCAATGGAAAAAACCGCCAATTCAGGAATGCCCGCCACGACGCAGGCCGTCGCGCTGATGATCGCGGCGAGCCTGCTGGTCGCGGCAACGTCGATGATTGCCAAGCGGCTCGGCCTCGAAACTGGCTCAGGCCCGGGACTGAACCCGCTTCAGGTCAGCGCCGGCCGTTTTGTTTTTGCGCTCTGCGCCATCGTGCTTTTCCTTTATGCGGCGCCGAAATCGCGCCCGTCGCTTTCGGGCGCCCGCTGGCGCCTGCACCTGTTGCGCTCGCTTTGCGGCTGGCTGGGGGTGACCTGCATGTTCGCCGCCGTTGCCCGCATGCCGATTGCCGAGGCGACGGCGATCAGTTTTCTGAACCCGCTGATCACCATGGGCCTTGCGGTGCTGATGCTTGGCGAACGCGTGACGATGCGCAAATATATCGCCGCGGGCCTTGCCATCGCCGGCGCCCTGCTCATCCTGAGGCCCGGGACGGATGCCTTTCAGCCGGCCGGCCTGCTGGCGCTTTCGGCGGCGCTTTTCATGGGTTTCGAGGCGATCTTCATCAAGCGGCTGAGCGATACCGAGCCGGCGCTCCGGGTGCTGCTGATCAACAATTCCATCGGCGCCGCCGTGTCGCTGACCGCCGCCCTCTTCGTGTGGACATGGCCCGATGCCGGCCAATGGGCGCTGCTCGCGGCGCTCGGCGTCGTCATGGTGAGCGCGCAGTCGTTCTTCATCCAGTCCATGAAGCGGGGCGAAGCCAGCGTGGTGATGCCGGCCTTCTATACCGTGCTGGTCTTCGCCGCCCTTTATGATTTCATCCTCTATGACGTGCTGCCCTCGACGGCGGCGGTGATCGGCGCGGCGCTGATCGTCGCCGGCGCGGCGGCGCTGGCCGTTCGCGGGTCGAAACGCTAAAGCGCGTCCAGAATCCGGCGGACATTGCGGTCGAACTCGTCATAAGGCCAGTCGTCGACGACGGTAAAAGCCTTCGCGGCTGCCGGATAATCGTCTTCGACCGCCGCCATGAAGGCAGAGCGCGCCCGGGCGCGCTGCGCAACCGTCTGGAAGGACAGGCATTCGCCATAGGCGTAATGCAGCAGGAGGCAGTAGATCTCGACGGCCTTCTGCCGGTCGCAGCCGAGACGGAAAAGCGCGGCGAAGACACGCTCGATCAGCGGCAGCATCAAAAGACTGCCCAGCCCCTCGAAGAGCAGCACGCGGACAATCCACGGATCCTGCCGCATGGCCCTGTGCATAACCGCGAAGACGGATGCGATCTCGTCCCTGTCGTCCCTGCCGGGCGGGGGCGCCGGGATCGATTTCGCCACGTGATCGAGCATGCCGAGCAGCAGGTCGTCGCGGTCGCGGACATGCCGGTAGAGCGACATCGCGCCGGAGCCGAGATGCGCGGCGATGCGGCGCATCGACAGCGCCTCGAGACCGTCCTGGCGGACGATCGCCAGCGCCGCCTTAACCACGCATTCGCGGTCGAGGCGGGTCGCCGCCGGCGCGCGCCGGTCGTTCACCGTCGCTGTTTCAGAGCTGTTTTCGGCCATCGCATCAATCTTGACTCGGCTTTGCGATCGTGCAGTATGCGTACACTGTACGCATAAGATATTCAACCGGCCGGCGTTTGAACTGGCCGCCAATTCCAGGAACCCGTGTCATGACGGGCGAGCCCGAAAGCACCACGATGGATGAAGCACGGGAGACCGCCGCGCCGCTGCTTCCGCTTTATCTCGCCAATGCCGTCTGCAGCATGGGCATGATGGGGTTCGTTGCCGTCGCCGGTCCGCTTGCCGAGGCGATCGGGCTCGAGGCCTGGCAGATCGGCATATCAGCGACGGCCGGGGGCATCGGCTGGGTGCTGGCGGCGCGCTTCTGGGGCCACACGGCGGACCGCATCGGCCGCAAACCGGTGCTGGTGGTCGGCCTGATCGGATTTTCGCTGGCTTATATTGCGCTGTGTCTCGGCGCTCAGGCGGGCATCGGCTGGGGCCTTGCGCCGCTGACGGCGCTCGCGGCGCTGGTGGCGACACGGTTCTGCATGGGCCTTGCCTATTCGGCCGTTCCGGCGGCCGGCAATGCGATGATCGCCGACCGCTACGCGCCGGACGCCCGCGCGGGCGCCATGGGGCGGCTCGGCGCGGCGCAGGCGGCCGGGCTCCTGTTCGGGCCGGCCTTCGTGGCGATTGCCGCCGGACCGTCGCCGACAACGCCACTCTTCATTCTGGCGATCCTGCCGCTGCCGGTGCTCGTCTTTGTCACGGCGCGCCTTCCCCGCAGCCCGTCGCGCGGCGGCAAGGTCACGCAGCCGCTGGCGCTGAGCGACCCGCGGCTGCTGCGTCCGGTCCTGGCGGCCTTTACGGTGATGATCGCGGTCGGCACCGCGCAGATTATTATCGGCTTTATCGCCCTCGATCGCCTGGGGCTGCCCGGCCCTGCCGCCGTGCGCTTCGCCGGCATTGCCTTGTCGGCCGTCGGCGTGGCGCTCATCGTCGCCCAGATGGTGGTGGCGCGCCTTGGATGGCAGCCGCACACGCTGATGCGCGCCGGCGGCGCCATTGCCGCGGTGGGTTTCGTCGTCGCGGCCTTCGCGCCGGACGGCCTCACCCTTGCGGCGTCCTATGCGCTGGCCGGCTTCGGGGCCGGATGGGCCTTTCCGGCGATCTCGGCCGCCGCCGCCAACGCGGTCAACGCCGACGAACAGGGGCGTGCCGCCGGGTCGGTGTCCTCGGCCTTCGGCCTCGGCGCCATATGCGGGCCGATCCTCGGCGGCGTGCTCTACGACGTGGCCGCCGCCCTGCCCCTTCTCGCGGCGGCGCTGGCGATGCTGGCAGTGACGTTCCTTGCCCGCGTTCAGCGCCCGACGCCCGGCAGCTGAGGCCATATGCGGCAATTGGCGGCCGGCTGAACGCCCGGCTGCGGTGGACAAATGCTTGCCGATATGGCTGGCGGGGCGGACCTTATGCGATCACCCAGGGGAAGCAAGGTTTGCGGATGGATTTTGCTTTGCTGAAGTGGGGTGGTGAAAGGATGGGCCGGGGCGGCGGCACAAGCTGCTCATTGAACTGCCGGAGCTTTGCGGATCATGGCGAGGGTCGGGGCACGATTGTGATCGCTTTCGGCCCTGAGGTGCCGTTGCAGTTTTGATAAACCTTTTAGGTTCAGTGTTATTCAAATTAAAGCTGAAACCTTGGTTGGCTGATATTCACATGAAAGGTGATTGATATGGAGAAGATGACCAGCGGAGCTAATTATATTCTGGTTGCCCTAATACCCCGGTTAGAAGAATTGAAGCCAGGCCTTACGAGGGAGTTAATTGATGGAATCAACGTGGACAAGGAAGCCATTGCCAAATCCGGCGGCATGAACCCCGAAGTTGAGGAAGTGTTCCAGTCCGCATCAGACATACTAAGTTTTGCTTCAAAGGAGTAGTTTGAGGGTCCGGTAAGTCCGCGATCCCGTCGTTTGTTCGGAGCACAGCGAAGGCCCGTAATCCACCCAATCTGGTCATCGCGTGCACTACAGGCAGTGTCCGCCCCGGCTCAAAGCCGAAACCCGCTCCAACTGCACTGCACGATCACGTTTCCCTCAGTTTCCCGCTGAACACCATGTCCGGTCGCCCGATAATATGCAAAACTGAGCACATGGAGGGTTGATCGTGTTGGCGGCTGGGCGTGAGGTGATTGTCCTTGGGGGGACCGGGTTTCTTGGGCGGCGGGTGGTTCGGGCGCTGCTGGGGCGTGGGCATGCCGTGGCTGTCGGGACGCGGTTTCCGGAGAAGATCGACCGGCTTTCCGGTCAATGGGATCGTCCGGTCCGGGCGGTTCAGCTTGATCTCAAGGACCGTGAGGCTCTGGGCCGGGCCTTGAGCGGTGCGGGGGCGGTGGTCAATTGCATCGGGCTTTATGTCGAGACGCGCACTGAGACGTTTCGGGGCGTGCATGTGGAGGCGGCGCGCGCCATTGCGGAGGTTGTGAAGGCGGCCGGAGACTGCAGGCTCATCCACATATCCGGGATCGGCGCAAGCCGGAACTCGCCTTCGGCCTATGTGTGCGCCCGGGCCGAGGGTGACGATGCGGTGCGCACGACCTGTCCGGACGCGGTGATCCTGCGTCCGAGTGTCCTGTTCAGCCGCGACGGGGCCTTTTTCGGCGATCTCGATGCGATCATCCGGCGGCTGCCGATCGTGCCGCTTTTCGGCGACGGCGGCACGCGGCTTCAGCCCGTTTATGTGGGAGACGTCGCCGAGGCCGTCTGCCGTGTTCTCGATCGGGGCGGGACGGCCGGCATGGTCTATGATCTGGGCGGGCCGGAGGTGTTGACATATCGCGAGATCCTCAGCCGGCTTGCCGCGCGCGCCGGCCGGCGGCGGCTGTTCTTGCCGGTCCCGTTCACGGTCTGGCGTGCCCTTGCAGCGCTGGCAAACCAACTGCCGAACCCGCCGCTCACGCCCGGACAGGTCGTGCTGATGCGGCAGGACAACATCGTCGGCGACGACGTGGCGACCTTCGCCGACCTGTCGATCGCACCGCGCTCCGCCACCGCGATGGGGCTGATTTGAACGCGCAGTTTAAGATATGTGCCAACCCTATGGTGCCGGACTTGGCCTAACGCGGTTTGCCGCCGGCGCTGATGCCGATGGCGGCAAGGATGACGAGGCCGGTGGTCAGGTCGCGGTAGAACGGATCGGCGTTCAGAATGTTGAAGCCGTTGTTGATCAGGGCGAGCAGCAGGACGCCGGCAATGCTGCGCCAGACCGCGCCGACGCCGCCATAGATGCTGGTGCCTCCGAGTATCACCGCCGCGATCGCCTGCAGTTCCATGCCGGTTCCGGCCGACGCCTGGCCCATGGAAATCCGCGAGACCTGGATGGCCGAAGCCAGGCCCGCCGCGAGGCCGGCCAGGGCAAAGGTCGCGATCTTGATCCGGTTCGTGCGGATGCCCGAGAGGATCGCCGCGTCCTCATTGCCGCCGACCGAGAACACCTTGCGCCCGAACACGGTTCTGTTGAGCAGGAATGTCAGCAGCAACGCGAAGATGACCATCACCCACACGGCGATGAACACGCCGGCAATCTTGTCGCGTCCGAGCCAGGTGAATTCGGCCATCCGGACCGGGATCAGCCGGCCGTCGGAGATGACGATGGCGATCCCTTTGAAAATCAGGCTGGTGGCGATGGTGGCGAGGAACGAATGCACCTTGAGCGTGGTGATCACCAAACCGTTCATGGTTCCGAGTAGAAGGCCGATGACCGGCGCCATCAACAGGCCGATATAGGGGTCGACATGCAGCGCGATCCATGCGGAGCACACCGCGCCCATCGCAAAGATCGCGCCGACGGACAGGTCGAACCCGCCGGCGATGATGACGAGCGTCATGGCGGAGGCCATGATCGCCAGCGGGGCGTTCTGATTGAGGATATTGAGCAGGTTGCGGACGGTGAAAAAACTGTCCGACATCAGGCTGAGCGCGATCGTCAGCGCGACGATCATGATCAGAACCGCATAATTCTGCAGGAAATGCAGGACCGTATACCTATTCACGAAGACCATCCGTCATATGGGCGCTCTGATGATGAAAGAGTAACGAGAGCACCGCGGCCTCGTCATTGTCGTTAGGATCGATTTCCTCGACGATTGCGCCGTCGTCGACCAGATAGGCGCGATGGGCCAGGCCGAGCACCTCGTCGATTTCGCTGGAAATGAGCAGGACGGCCGTTCCCGATGCCGCCAGTTCGGCGATCGCTTCGTGAATGCGCTGGCGCGCGCCGACATCCACCCCGCGGCTCGGCTCGTCCAGAATGACGAGGCGCGGATTTTCCATCAGCCATTTTCCGATCAGCACTTTCTGCTGGTTGCCGCCCGAATAGTTGGAAACGTCGCCATCGAGCATGGCCGGGCGGACATTGAAATGCTCGATCAGCTCCCGCGCCCGGGCCTTTTCGGCATCGCCGTTGACAATGCCGGCCGTCGACAGCCGCTTTAAATGGGGAAGAGACATGTTGGCGCGCACCGGCATGGTCATCACGAGGCCCTGTTTGCGCCGGTCCTCGGGCACCATGACCAGCCCGCGTTCGGTCGATTTCGCCAGATCGCGGTCGCAATAGGTTTCGCTCTCGACGATCACCTCGCCGCCGGTCGCCGGATCGGCGCCAATGATCGCGCGCGCGATCTCGCTGCGACCGCTGCCGACGAGGCCGATCAGTCCGACGATCTCGCCGCGGCCGACCCTCAGCGAGGCGTCTTTCACACCGGTTTCGCTTTTGAGGTTCCTCGCTTCGAGGACGGGCGCCGTATTCCGTGTTATCTGCTTCGGCGGAAACAGCGTTTCGGTTTTCCCGTCGCCCAGCATGGCGGAGACCAGATCCGCCTTGGTCGCGCCCGACGTCGCGAAGGTGCTGACAAGCTCGCCGTCGCGCAGCACGGTGATCCGGTCGGTCGTGTACAGAATGTCATCGAGGAAGTGCGAAACGTAGATCACCGTCTTGCCTTCCGAGCGAAGCTTCTTCATGGACGCGTGGAACTGATCGACCTCGCCCTTTGACAGCGAGGAGGTCGGTTCGTCCATGACGATGACCCTGGCGTTGCGGGCAAGGGCGCGCAAAATCTCGATTTTCTGCTGATCGGCGATCGACAGATCGGCGACCGTCGCGTGCGGATCGAGCGAAAATCCGCTCGTCACCATGAGGCTTTTCAGCCGTTCCGCCTCGGTTGTCCTCAGCACGCCCCAGCGGTGCTGCTCGATGCCGAGAAAAACATTCTGGGCGACCGTCAGGGCGGGAACGAGCTGCAGTTCCTGGTGCATGATGGCGATGCCGTTTGCCAGCGCCGAATGGGAATCCCAACCGGCGACCGGCCGGCCGAATACCTCCATCTGCCCGTGCGATGCCGTGTAATAGCCGCCAAGCACCTTGCCGAGCGTTGACTTGCCGGCACCGTTCTCGCCCACCAGCCCGTGGATTTCGCCCTGCCGGATGTCCAGCGTGACGCCCCGAAGCACGGAGATGCCCGAGAAGGATACGCCTATATCCTTTGCGCGAATGGCGGGAATATCGGTGCTGCCGGGTTCCATGGGTCTCCCGTGTCAAGTCCTCGGCTTCGAAGCGGCCTCGTCGACCAGCATATCAGGACCTATTTTCACCCCATAGTCCTTCCAGGCGCCGTCAGGCGTGACAAATCCCTGGCGCACGTCCGCCATGACCTCGTCAAACGGCCTTGCCTCCGCGACCCCGTTGCCGCCACCGCCGCCGGTCATCGTCTCAACGGTCGTGCCGGCCTGGAATTCGCGGGCGCGCATCTTCAAGAGGCTTTCCGTCGAACCGTCCGGGAATGTGATGGTGATCCGCGGGCCGGCACCGTCCCTGCCGCCATTGAGGCCCCAGGCCGGCGTCCTGGAGCGCTCGAACCACAGGGCGCTGTAACACTGCTCCAGGGTCTTGTATCGCCTGACGACGCCGCAGCCGCCGCGATAGCGGCCGGGACCGCCCGAATCGGGACGGATGGAGAATTCTTCCAGCCTGATCGGGAATTTGGTCTCCATGACTTCGGCCGGAATGTTGCGGAAGCCGCCATTGACCAGATTGATAAGCGCGCTTTCGCCGTCTCCGTCGGCACGTCCGCCCCAGCCGCCGGCGGTCGGCTCGATGGAGATCCACTGGCCGCGCTTGGGATCGACGGAGAAGAAACCGGCGACCATCGAATCTCCGTAATGGGCCGCCGTCGAGCGTTCCGGCATGGCTTCCGACAGGCAGGAAATGAACAGGTCGGCCAGTAGGCCAAGGCCGGTGAAATACCACTCGCAGGCCGCGGGATCCTGGGCATTGAAAAGGCATTCGGCCGGCATCTTGACGGTCATGGTCTCGAACGATCCGCCGGTGATGGCCCGGTCCGGGCTGATCATGGTCTTATAGGCAAGGCGCAGCAGGGATTCGGTCTGGCTCGCGCCGCAATTGATCGATCCGGGCACCGGCCCGGACGTGCCGGCAAGGTCGACAGTCAGCGTGTCGCCCTTGATGGTGAGGGACAGCGCGACCTTGACCGGCTCTTCGCCGAAGCCGTCATTGTCCAGATAGCCTTCGCGCGACCAGGTCCCGTCCTTGATTGCCGAGATCGCCTCCCGGTCGAGCCGCCGCGCCTGTTCGAATATGTTCCGGCAGGCGGAGCGGTAGGTTTCAGCACCGATGTTCTGCAGCAGTTGCGAAAGCCGGCGCTCGCCGGTTCTGATCGCGGCGATCTGGGCGCCGAGATCGCCGATGCTCGCATCGGGCAACCGGGTATTCAGTTTGAGATGATCGTACCATTCGCGGATCGGAACCCCCGCCTTGACGATCCGTGTCGGCCCGAGCCGCAAACCTTCCTGATAGATGTTGGTCGAGCCCATGGTCGAACCCGGATCGATGGCGCCGATGTCGTTCCAGTGAGCCCGTGCCGCGCCAAAGCCGATGAGTTCGCCTTCAAAGAAGATCGGCCCGATGGCGGTGACGTCATGCAGGTGCGTGCCCTGCATGTAGCTGTCGTTCATGATGAAGACGTCGCCCTCGCCGATATCGTCCCCGTAATAGTCCTTGACGCAGCGCACGCAGACATCGATGGCGCCGATGAAGAGCGGCACGCCCGTCGACTGGCCGAGCATGTTGCCGTGCTCGTCCATCAGCGCGACGGCGCTGTCCTTGCCCTCATAGATGATGGCCGAGTGCGCCGATCGCCACAGCGAGGCGTTCATGTCTTCGGCGCATGAGATGACGAAGTTCCTGACGACTTCGGTGGTGATGGGATCGGCAGTTTTGCTCATGACGATGCTTCCCCTCGTGTCAGCGACAGGTGTCCGCCGTCCATCATGGCGATCTGCCAGTGGGGCGGCACCAGCGTTGTGGCTGTGCCTTCCTCGATAATGGCCGGACCCTTGACGATATCACCGGGTCCAATGGCGTTGCGATCAAGGATCGCCGTCTCGTACATGGAGCCGGAAAAGAAAACGTCCCGCTGCCGCGGTGGTCTGGGTGCTTCAGGCGCGGGCGGCGCGTTCCGCGGGCGCGGCAATCTGCCGAGCGCCGCAACCCGGATATTGGCCATTTCCACCCGGTTTTCCGGACTTGAGTGGCCATATTGCCGTTCATAGGCAACGTCGAACGCGCTTCTGACGGCTTTCATGTCAATCGGGCCGGCGGGCAGCGGAATCGTCAACACGTATTCCTGACCGTAATAGCGGAAATCAATCGCCCGCTCGAAGCCGATATCCTGTTCGGCGATCCCCTCGGCGATGAGATAGTCGCCGCCCTTTTTCTCAAGCGCCGCGAAAGCGTCTTCCAGCGTCGAGACCTCCATCAGATCCCAGAAGCTGTAGAGCGTTTCCTTGAAATCGTGACGAACATCGGTCTGCAGCATGCCCCAGGCGGAGAAGGCGCCGGGGTGAACCGGAATGATGACTTCACCGATCTGCAGTTCTTCCGCCAGAGCGGCCGCCTGGGCCGGCCCCGCGCCGCCGAAGGCGACAAGCGAGAAATCGCGCGGGTCAATGCCGCGCTGCACCGTGATCGTGCGTATGGCGTCGGCCATCTTGGCGTTGACGATATCAACGACGCCCTGCGCCATCGCCTCCGCCGACATGTCGAACCGGCTGCCCATGGCGGCCAGCGCGTTGGAGGCAGCCTGGCGGTCGAGCTGCATCTCGCCGCCGGAGAAATTCGAGCCGTCCAGGCGTCCGAGAACGAGATTGGCATCGGAGACGGTCGGTTCCGTGCCGCCGCGGCCATAACAGACCGGACCCGGATTCGATCCGGCCGACTGCGGGCCGACACGCATGGCGCCGGCCTCCTCCCAGGCGATCGATCCGCCGCCGGCGCCGATCACGTGAATGTCCACCACCGACATCTGGATGGGCAGCCCCTCGATCTTCGTTTCGTTGGATCCCGACGGAAGGCCGTCGATGATCAGGCTTGCGTCGAAGGAAGTGCCGCCCATGTCGATGCAGATGAGGTTCGGCCTGCCGGTGGCCGCCGACAGCGCCTTGCCTCCGATGGCACCGCCAACGGGGCCGGACAACAGCGTCTGCAGAGGCGCGCGGCTTGCCGATAGCGCACTCATGACGCCACCATTCGATTCCATGACGTGAATGCCCTGCCCCGCCGGAAGCCTGTCCTTCAGCTCTCCGATCAGCGTTTCCAGATATTTGCGGACGACCGGTGCGAGATAGCTGTCCATGACCGTCGTCGAGGTGCGCTCATACTCGCGCCACTCCGGCGAGACCTGGTGGGACAGCGCGATGGCGATGCCCGGAAGGCGTTTGCCCAGATACTCGGCCGCCTCGAGTTCGTGAACGGGGTTCTTGAAAGCGAACAGGAAGCAGATGGCCATGGCCTCGTACCCCTCGCGCTCGACCGCGTCGGCAAACCGGTCCAGATCCTCTGTGGAGAGCGGCTCCACCACCTCGCCATCGGCAGCCATGCGTTCGCTCGCCGTATAGGTATGTTCGAGGCTTGCGAGAGGCGCGGGCTTGTTCCAGCGGATGGAAAAAATCTCGCCGCGGTCGTTGCCCTGAATGGTGTAGATGTCGCGGAAGTTTTTGGTCGTCAGCAAAGCGACCCTGGCGCCGCGCCGGGTCAGCAGGGCGTTGAGCCCGACCGTCGTTCCGTGCACGAAGAAATCGATCTGCGCGTCCTTTTCCACGACGGTCTCGATCCCCTTCAGGACCGCCAGGGCCGGATTTTCGGGAGTTGACAGAACCTTGAAGGCTCCGCAGGATCCGCTCTGGCTGTCCTGATAGACAATATCGGTAAATGTACCGCCGATGTCGGCCGACACACGGTAGTTCTTAGCCACGGCTATCACCTTGTAACTGGAAATGACCGACCGGGGCCGCATCGGCCCCGGTCTCAGAACCCTATTGTGCCCACTCGCCCTTGAAGTCAGGGTTCGCATCGAGCACTTTCTGATCGATCATCGCTTCAAGCGGGCCGGCGGTGTCCATATTGATCACCTGCGTGACCGGCTTGCCTTCGATGGCATTGACGATCTGTTCGGCCGCCATCGCGCCCATGGTCTTGGGGAAATAGGCGAGCGTCGCGTCCCAACGACCCTCGCGAATGGCGTCGATGGCGATCGAGGCGGCGCCGCCTCCGCTCAGATACAAATCCGGCACCGAATATCCGGCGGCCTCCAGGGCGATCTCGGCACCGACCAGATGCTGGTCGGCATTGGACAGGACGACATGAACGTCCTTGGCGGCCTGAAGGATATCCGTCATCGCGGTCAGGGATTTGTCCGGATCGTACCAGCCCTCGCCCACGGCCAGAACCTTGATGTTGTCATGTTCGGCCAGAACCTTCTGAAAGGTTTCGAGACGAAGATTGTCGAACGGGAAGATTTTCGCCCCGATCAGGATCACGACATTGCAGGGATCCTTGCCCTCGCATTCCTTGACCACGGCATTTGCCTGGAATGTCGCGCCTTCAACCGGAGGCGAGGCAACGGTCGATGTGATGCCCTCGACCTGAGGCTCGAGGGTTGTCAGGTCCGGCCCGACGGGAAACAGCACCGTTGCAATGGGCGTTCCGGCGGCAACCACCTGTTCGAACGCACCCGCTATGCCGACGGTGTCGTTCGGGGCGACGATAAAGCCGGCAAAATTGCCGCCGGCGAGCACGTCTTCGATTTGACTGTATTGATGCGCCGGATCGAAGCGGCCATCGAACATCGCGGTCTCATAGCCAAGTTCCTTGGCCTTTTCTTCCACGCCCGCATAGGTGGCCTGGTTGAAGCCGTTTTGAGACGCGGCTGCAAAATATGCGATTTTCTTCGATTCCGCGTGAGCGCCCGATGCAAATGCCAGAGCAAGTCCGGCGCCTATTGCCAGTGTTTTGAATGCCGACAGCATCAGTTTCCTCCCTGTCGCTTGTCTTATGCCGCAAGCCATTATACAATTATGCAAACTTTATACAAGTCCTCATGATGGAGTCAGACGTGACACAAAAAGCTGAAAGCAACGGGTCACCGGTCCGCCGCGGTGCGCTTCAGGTCTATGATGCGCTGCGCGAGGATATTCTGTGGCTTCGCATAGAACCGGGATCGGCGCTGGACGAGGTCGGACTGGCGGCCCGTTTCAAGGTGTCGCGCACGCCGGTCCGCGAGGCTCTTCTGCTTTTGTCCGGAGAAGGATTTGTCCGGTTTCTGCCCAACCGCACGACAATCGTGGCGCCGATGCTGCTCAACAATACCGGCGACTATCTGGACATGCTGCTCATCCTGTCACGGGGCGCCGCGCGGTCGGCGGCGCAGGCCGACAACGCCGACAGACGGGTTATGCAGGACTATCTGGACACATACGCCGCTGCAATCGAAGCCGGAAAGCATGACGAGGTTTTGAAGGCGGACAACGCCTTCCGCCGTTATCTGGCGGGCCTGACGGGCAATATGTTCCAGATCAAATATTTCGATCAGGTGCTCGATGGCGGCGTCCGCTCCAAGATTCTCCACTATTTTCCAAGCGCGACCGAGGACGAGTTGCGGGCGGCGCTTGCAAACCTGACGCGGCTGGCCGACGCGGTGCTGGAGAAGGGCGCGGACGCCTGTGACCGGATCATGACCGAGATCATTCATGCCGAGTTCGCAATCGTGGTGCGTTCACTGCAGCCGAAATTTGCCGACGATATGGACCTTGCCGACCATCCGATCCAGCTTGAGACACTCAAATGAGTGCCATTCATGATCAGCGGCGCGATCATCTGGCGGCCCTCCTCAAGGAGGCGAAAATCGATGTTGCGGCATTCGTCCCCGGCCCCAATTTTTTCTACTTGACCGGCCTCGATTTCGCGCTGATGGAGCGGCCGACAGTGCTGTTCGCATCAGCGTCCGGCGAGCTTTGGGCCATCATGCCGGAATTGGAGCGGTTGAAATGGGAAAGCGAATTTCCCGATATGCCGACATTCTATTGGCAGGACGACACTGGATATCGCGACGCCTTTCGGCAAGCGGGCGAGGCATTGCGTGACATGACCATCGGGATCGAAGGCGGCCGCATGCGGGTGTTCGAGGCCGATGCATTGCGCCATCATACCGGGCCGGACGCCGTCGTGGATGCGAGCGACATTTTGAGCCGCCTTCGGCTCATAAAGAGCGAGGATGAAATCAGCGAGGTCAAAAAGGCGGTTGCGATCAGCGAAACCGCGCTCGCCGAGACACTGGACCTCGTCTCCGCCGGCATGACGGAAAAGCAGGTCGCTGGCCTCCTCAAAATGAGAATGCTTGCCAACGGTGCCGACGGATTGTTCTTTGAACCCATCGTTCTTGCAGGTGGACATGCAGCCAATCCGCACGGCGTGCCCGGCGAAACGCCCTTGCGGCCGGGCGATCCGCTGCTGTTTGATTTCGGTGCGCAACTGAACGGATATGGCGCCGATATCACCCGCACAGTGTTTGTTGAATTCGCCGCTGACAGGCATGCCGATATCTATGAGACCGTACTGGCGGCCAATACAAAAGGCCGTGACATTGCAAGGTCCGGTCTGACGGCCCACCAGCTTGACGCAGATGTCACCGGCGTTCTTTCCGCCTCACACTTCGCCGATCTTATCGTTCATAAAACCGGCCATGGGCTTGGCCTCGATGTTCACGAGGCTCCGCAGGTGATGCGGGGAAACCATGAGCAGCTTTCGGCCGGCATGCTCATCACCATAGAGCCCGGTCTCTACCAGCCGGACGAGATCGGTGTTCGTATCGAAGATGATGTCCTCATCAAGGCTTCCGGATGCACATCCCTGACATCGTTTCCCCGTGAACTCACACTGGTCGGCACATAGCAAAATGAACTGGTACGATCAGTTTTTTTCCGATGCGGAATCGGGTTCGGCGCAGGATATATTCGCCCGCCTCGACGAGGTTTTTCAGGCCGAAGTGGGCGCTATCATATTTTCGTGCTCCACCTTCAATCCGGTCACCCGTCAGGCGCGGCGGATCTACACAAACCAGCCGGAGGCCTATCCCCTGTCGGGTCTGAAGGACATTGCGCCCGGCCACTGGACCGAAACCGTGCTCGACAATGGCAACGTGTTCGTCGCCAACACGATCGAGGAAATCGCGCAGGTGTTTCCGGACCACGAACAAATCGCCGGCCTCGGCTGCGGTTCGGTCGTCAACATACCGGTCAAGCTCGCCTCCAAGATACTCGGGACCGTCAATCTGCTTCACGAGGCCGGTTATTTTACCGGCGAGCGCGTGCGCCGCGCGTTGAATATCACACCCGCCGCGATGATCACCTTTGCCTCCCTGTCAATCGGCAATGGCGGGACAATGCCGGCACGACTGTAACCGAAGACGGGCCAAATCCTTTAGAGCATCGGCTTCCTGCGGCGAGTTCTGGCAGAAAAAGCCGTGATTTCGGATCACCTCAAGGCGACGTTCTGACGCCGGACCGCCTCGTTGCCGCTCTGATCTGATGGCGGAAAGCGGGCCAGGATCGCTCGCGGCCCGCTTTCATGCTGCGGCAACAGGGGGCGACACCGAACCGCTCCAATGGTGCGGTCCGAGAGCCCCCTGCAAAACCGCCAGCCGATGGTTTACTGGGTCGCCCTCACCATTTCGTCAGCCGCGAAGACCTCGTTCATGACGTGGAACACCGTCGTATTGTCGACGAAGTCGCCGTCCCATCCATAGGTGTCGCCCCACAGCTCAGCGGCCTGGAGATCGGTGCGCGTAAACTCGGCGAAGAGTTCGGCGCCCGGACCGATCGCCCAAAGCGGGACCAACTCGTTGGTGTGGTTGCGCGAGGAGAATTGGTAACCCGGCATCCTGCCGGTGCCACGGTCCTGCACCGCCAGGTATTCGTTGAACGTGTCCTCGGTCGGGTCGAAGCGGGCGGCGAGAAGCGCCTCATCGCTGCGATCCGCCGCGACAGGTCCGCCCACGCCGTTGGTCCAGGTGCCTTCGCCCCAGATACCGCCGCATTCGTGGTCAGAGGTGATGATCAACAGGGTCTCGTCCCAACCGGAGTTTTCCTCGACCCATTTGATCACCGCATCAACGGCAAGGTTGAAGTCGATCTGCTCCTCGATGTAGCGCGGCATGTCGTTGGCATGGCCCATCCAGTCGACAGCACCACCTTCAATCATCACGAAGAAGCCGTCCTCGTCCTGGGACAGAACATTGAGCGCGCCGAGACTCATGGTCGCAAGGTCCGGCACCAGTGGATTGAAAGCCATGCCCGAGGGTGTGTCACCGTCGGGCAAGCCCTCACGGCTGGCCTGAAGGGTCGACCCGGCGCGGGCGATGCCGACGACGCGCTCAGGCACATTTTTGCCGGCGGCGAGCGCTTCGAAATCCGCCTTGGCGTCGATGAAGGAAAAGCCGTTCAGACCTTCTTCGCTGGTCATCGCCTTCAGCGTCTCGGAGCCGCCGACGAAGCGGTAAGCCTTCTCATCCTCGGGCTCGACACGGTTCCCGCTGTTGTCATAGAGCGGATGGCCGGCGCCCATGATGACATCGAGATCGCTCGCCACCATCTCGTTGAAGATCTCCACATAGTTGTTGCGCGAGATGTTGTGCGCAATCACCGAGGCCGGTGTTGCATGCGACACCATCACCGAAGCGACCGAGCCCGCGGCACGGCCCTGATCCATGGCGATTTGCGCAATCGTGCGGAAATTCTCCTTGCCGCTCCAATCCTGGTTGATGCGGCCGTTCGAGGTCTTGCGGCCGGCCATGAGCGCAGTCCCCGCCGCGGCGCTGTCGGTGTAAGAGGTGTAGCGCTCACCCACGGGCTGGAAGTCGTTGCGCATCGTGTTCTCGAACCGCGTCCAGCGGGTCGTCGGATCATAACCCTGTGCCACGGCGCCGGCGGCCAGTCTGACGTCTTCGCCACTGGGAAGCAGCCTGCCCATGCCATCGATCAGGTTGAGCGAATGGTGGTCGAGGCCGTACACGACGGGGGTCGCCCCGCCCGGGCGCGCGACCTGGTAGGACTGTTGGCCGGCAAGGCCCTGATAGTAGTCAGCGGCGAGCCAGCCGTTGAAGCCGATTCCGTCCGACACCATCAGGATCACGTTCTTTGCGCCCTGGCCCTGCGCAAACGCCGGAAGAGCAAGCACGGCCGAAAAGGCCGTGGCGAGAAGCAGTCTGGTAACATTCATTGTCATCACCTCCATGGTTTAGTGAATGACGAAAACGATACGTCAGGTTTTTAACATGAGTATTTCACACGGGTTATCGGTATGTGACGACGGTCTTTTCACGATCGCCGGTGCACTTGCACGCCCGAGTTTTCCACAGCCGCACGGGACCAGACGATCTCGGTGAAGGGCGACGAGGTGATTTTCACCCGCCACCTGGGCGACGGCCTCGCCGGCATCTGGACGATCGAATAGCTCCTGAGCCGCGGCCGACCGTGAGTTCGGGACACGATGCGTCGTCGCGCCGCCCCCCAAACGCAAACGCTGCTATACTCAATGCGCTGCGCAATACCCATGTTGACGAAGATCAAAGCGGGGCCCGGCACGAAGGTGCAAGCTGCTCCGCGAAAGGGCGGCAGTTATGGACAAGGCCATCTTCCGGACACGGGAGCTGACGAAAATCTATCGCAGCGGCGAGGTCGAGGTGCGGGCGCTCAACGGCGTCGACATCACGCTCTATGAGGGCGAGATGACGGTTCTGCTCGGCCCCTCCGGCAGCGGCAAATCGACCTTCCTCAACATTGTCGGCGGCCTCGACACGCCGACCAGCGGTTCGGTGCATTTCGGCGATGAGGAACTGACCGCCTATAGCGAACGGCAGTTGACGCGCTACCGGCGCGACCATGTGGGTTTCGTCTTCCAGTTCTACAATCTCATCCCCAGCCTGACGGCTTGGGAGAATGTCGCGCTGGTGACCGAAGTGGCGCGCGATCCGATGTCGCCGGACGAAGCGCTTGGCATGGTCGACCTCGGCAACCGCATGACGCACTTCCCGGCGCAGATGTCGGGCGGCGAGCAGCAGCGCGTCGCCATCGCACGGGCGATCGCCAAGCGGCCGGAAGTGCTTTTGTGCGACGAGCCGACCGGCGCGCTCGATTCCAAGACCGGCATCCTCGTTCTGGAAGCCCTCGCCAGGATCAATGACGAACTCGGCACGACGACCGCCGTCATCACCCACAATGCGGCGATCCAGGCGATTGCGCACCGGGTGATTTCCTTCATCGACGGCAGGATTTCGCAGATCAGGACCAATGAGACGCGGATCCGGCCCTCCGAGGTGGTGTGGTAGCCATGAGCATGCTCGACAGAAAGCTCTACCGCGATTTCGGTCGGCTGTGGGCGCAGGCGCTGGCCATCGCGCTCGTCATGGCCTGCGGCGTTGCCACACTGATCCTGTCGGTCGGCGCCTACCGCTCGCTGGAGGAAACGCGCGCCGCGTTCTACGACCGCTACCGTTTCGGCACCGTGTTCGCGACGGCCGTACGCGCGCCGCGCCATCTGCAATCGCGCATCGAGAACATCTCCGGCGTGGCTTCGGCCGAGCTCAGGATCGCAAAGCCTGTGCTGATCGACGTCGTCGGCATGGAAGAGCCCGCCTCCGGCAAGGTCGTGTCGATCCCCGAATTCCGCGATCCTTCCGTCAACCGGCTCTATCTTCGCCACGGCCGCATGCCCGAGGCGGGGCGGGACAATGAGGTGGCGGTGCTCGAGACCTTTGCGGACGCCCACGGCTTTCGTCCGGGCGACACGTTCGAAGCGATCATGAACGGGCGCAAGCGGGCGCTCACCATCGTCGGCACCGTGCTGTCGCCGGAATATATCTACGCCATCGGGCCCGGCGATATAATCCCCGATGCGCGCCGCTACGGCGTGTTCTTCATGTCCGAGAAAACGCTCGGCGGCCTGTTCGACATGGACGGCGCGTTCAACGATGTGAGTCTCGCGACGGTGCGCAATGCCGAAACCCGCGCCATCATCGACGCGCTGGACGACATGCTCGAACCCTATGGCGGAACCGGTGCCTATGACCGCGAGGACCAGCTCTCGCACGCCTTTCTCGATTCCGAACTCGACCAGTTGCAGGCCATGTCGTCGATCATTCCGCCGATTTTCCTGGCAGTCGCGGCGTTCCTGGTCAACATGATCCTGTCGCGGCTGATCGCGCTGGAGCGCGAGCAGGTCGGCCTGCTGAAAGCGCTCGGATACGGAAACCTCGCGGTCGGCAGCCACTACGCCAAACTTGTCATCGTCATTGCGCTGGTCGGTTTCGCCATCGGCTCCGTCGCCGGCTGGTGGCTCGGACGCGGGCTGACACGTCTTTATGCCGATTTCTTCACCTTTCCCTTCCTCATCTTCCGTCAGAGCATCGACCTCTATGTGCTTGCCGGTGCTGTAACAATCGCCGCGGCACTGGCCGGTGCGGCAAAGGCGATCTGGTCGACCGTATCGCTGCCGCCCGCGGTTGCCATGAGCCCGCCGGCGCCGACCAATTACCGCAATCTGTTCTTCGGGCAGATGCAGCGGAGCCGCATGTTTTCGCAACTGACCGTCATGGCTCTGCGTCATCTGGTGCGCTGGCCGGTGCGCACCATGCTGACGGCGCTCGGCACATCCATGTCGGTGGCGCTGCTGATCACATCGCTGTTTGCGTTCGACTCCATCGACTTCATGATCGATGCGATCTTCTTCCAGGCGGACCGGCAGGACGCGACTTTGACGTTCTCGGAGGACCTGTCGCCGGATGCCCTGTTCGCGGTCACGGCGCTTCCGGGCGTTTTGAGGGCGGAGCCGTTCCGGCAAACGGCGGTCAAGCTGCGGAACGGACACCGGGAACTGCGCATGTCAATCATCGGCGTTCCCGAGGAGGCCGACCTTTCACGGATCCTCGACCTCGATCTCAAACCGATGCCGGCGCCGCCTGCCGGTCTTATCCTGTCGGAACGCGTGGCTGACAGACTGCATCTGAGGCCGGGCAACTTCGTCGAAGTCGAGCTTCTGGAACGCGATGGCAGGATCGTCGATCTCGAAGTGGGCGCCCTTGCCGGCGGACCGGCCACCAGTCCCGATGCGGCGGGGCCGGCGGTCACCGGAGCCATCGCCGTCAGCGGGCTGGCGCAAAGCTATGTGGGCCTCACGGCCTACATGCGCAGCGAAGCGCTGGACCGGCTGTTGCGGGACGGCCGGCGCGTTTCGGGCGCACGTATTCTCGTCGACAGCGACGCGCTGCCGGAGCTTTACGCGAAGATCAAGGAGACACCGGCGATCGCCGGGATTGCGTTGCAGGGCGTATCGCGCGAACGGTTCCGCGAGACGATCGAACAGAACATTACCACCAGCACAACGGTCTATATTGCGCTCGCCGTGATCATCACCTTCGGCGTTATCTACAATTCGGCGCGCATACAACTTTCGGAGCGGGCGCGCGAGCTCGCCAGCCTGCGTGTGTTCGGCTTTACGCGGGCCGAGGTTTCGAGCGTCCTTATGATAGAACTCGCGGTGATCGTCTTCATGGCGCAGCCGCTCGGCTGGCTGCTGGGCTATGGCCTGTCCTGGTCGGTGGTGCAGGGTTTTGCCAACGATCTTTTCCGCTTTCCCCTGGTGGTCAGCGCCCAGACATTTGCGGTTTCAAGCCTCGTGGTCGTGGTGGCGGCCCTTGTCTCGGCGCTGATCGTCCGGCGGCGGGTCGATCGCCTCGACCTTATCCGCGTCCTGAAAACGAGAGAATAACCATGCGTGTGTGGATCAAACGGATCGGACTCATCATTCTGGCCGTCATCATCGGCGGCGGCTTTTATCTGGCGCTGCGCGAGCGGCCGATGGCGGTCGATACGGCGATCATAACCGCCGGACCGCTGCAGGTGAGCATAGACGAGGAAGGTGTCACCCGGGTTCGCGATGTCTATGCGGTGTCCTCGCCGATCGCCGGGCATCTCGCCCGCACGACGCTTGACGAGGGCGAAGCCGTCAAGGCCAATGAGACGGTCATCGCCTCCATATATCCGATGGACCCGCCGTTCCTGGACGAACGCACACGGGCGGAACTGCGCGCGGCGGCGGAAGCCGCCCGGTCCTCGGTGGCGCTTGCCGAGGTGGAGCTTCAGCGCGCGCAAACGGCACACGACCTGGCGGAATCCAACTACAAGCGGGCGCGGAAACTGGCTGAGACGAAGACGATATCGATCAGCCAGCTTGAGCATTCCTACAGCGAATGGGAACTGAAAAAGGCGCAGGTGTCCAGCGCCGAGGCGACGATCAAGCTGCGCAAGGCCGAGCTCGAAAGCGCCGAGGCCCGATTGCAGCAGCCGAGCGGGCCGAACAATCGCGACGCATCGGGCGATTGCTGCGTCAACATCACCGCGCCGATCGACGGCGTCGTTCTGAAGGTGCTTGCCCGCAGCGAACAGGCCGTCTCGCCCGGGACCCGTATTGCCGAAATCGGCGATCCGGCCAATCTGGAGATCATCGTCGACCTGCTGTCCAGCGACGCGGCGCGCATCAAACCGGGCGCGACCGTGCAAATCACCGATTGGGGCGGCGACGACACCATCACCGGGACCGTGCGCACGGTCGAGCCGGCAGCCTTCACCAAGGTGTCGTCGCTGGGCATCGAGGAGCAGCGCGTGAATGTCGTGATCGATCCGGCCAGCGTTCCGGAAAATCTCGGCCACGGCTACCGCGTGCTCGCGCGCCTCGGCATATGGCAGGACGACAACGTGCTGAAGGTGCCGATTGCGGCCCTGTTCCGCACCGGCGGCCAATGGTCGGTCTTCGTCATTTCGGACGGCAAGGCAATGCTGCGGCGCATCCGGGTCGGGCAGATGAACAACAGCGATGCCGAGGTTGTCGAAGGACTGGAGCCCGGCGACACGGTGGTGCTCTATCCGAGCGACCTTCTGGAGCACGGCAGTCTGGTGGAAGAACGTTCGCCCGTTTGATCTGACTCAAGGCCCCGCCAGCGGCCGTCAGGTAGCATGAGTACCGACAGTACAAGGAGGTGTTCATGTCACGTTTCAGGACTGCAATGCTCGGTGCGGCTGCCGCGGCCATGTGTTCGCTGACGCTTTCCCCTGCCCTTTCACAGTCATCCGATCCGTCCTGGCTGGACGATCTGGGATTGCAACTGCAGACGGAACTGCAATGTGCGGTCAACTACTACCTGAACATGCAGGAAGGGCAGCTCGGCGCCAACCGCTACTACGAGGCGCGCGTGCAATGCGTCGACGGCCGCATGTTCGACGCCTCGCGAACGGAACCGGACAAGACATTCACCATCCGGCCTTGCGAGATAGCCGTCTGCTAGAGCAAGATGAGGCCGGCGGCGGCACGCTTCCGGCCGCGGAGGGATTTGCATGTTCGAGACCGCGGAACTGGGACGCACCATCTCGAAGTCCGATTTCAAGCGCGCGGCGCCTGATCTGCGCCAGCAGCTGCTCGAACTTCAGGACGAACTGCACAAGAACAAGCGTTTTTCGGTCATTGTCCTTTTTGCGGGTGTCGACGGCGGCGGCAAGGGGGAGACGGTCAGCCTTCTGAATGCGTGGATGGACCCGCGCTGGCTGATCACCCGCGCCTATGACGATAAGGGCGCGGCAAACTCCGAACGGCCGGAATTCTGGAAATACTGGCGCGATCTGCCGCCGCGCGGCCGCATAGGCATGTTCCTGAGCGCCTGGTATACGCGGCCGCTTCTGGAAAAGGTCCACGGCAAGCTCGACGAAGCCGCCTTCATCAAACAGCTTGAACGCATTGCCGCCTTTGAGCGCGCGCTTGCCCGCGACGACACGCTGATCCTCAAATTCTGGATGCATCTAAGCCGCGATGCGCAGGAACGGCGGCTGAAGAACCTGGAGAACGACCCGTTGACCGCAGCGCGTGTCACGGCGCGCGATTGGGAGCATTGGCGTCTTTACGACACATTCATCGACACCGCCGAACCCCTCATCTCCAGGACAAATCGCGGGATCGCGCCCTGGACCGTTGTCGAGGGGAGCGACGCCAATTACCGGTCGGTGACCGTCACCAATATCCTGCGCGACGCCATTGAGCGCAGATTGAAGGAAACCCGGCCGGCCGATGACGAGCATCCGGAGACCCCCGCAGCGGCCAAAGGGGGTAAGTCGAAAAAGAACCGACCGGCTTCCGCCCCCGCGCGGCCGGATGACGACGCCTATGAGACGGCAAAGTCGATTACGGTCCTGACCGGCCTCGACATGTCTCAAAAACTGGAGAAGGAAGCCTATAGGGAGCGCCTGCTCGACCTGCAGGCGCGTCTGCACCGCCTCCACCTCGTCGCCAAGGCCAAGAACCGGTCCAGCGTGCTGTTGTTCGAGGGGCCTGATGCGGCCGGCAAGGGCGGCGCGATCCGCCGCATCAACGAGGCGCTCGATGCCCGCAACTACCAGGTCCACGGCATTGCCGCACCGACGGACGAGGACTTGGCGCGGCACTATCTCTGGCGCTTCTGGCGCCGGATACCGCGTGACGGCCATGTCACCATATTCGACCGCACCTGGTACGGGCGCGTTCTCGTCGAGCGCGTTGAAGGATTTGCCAGTGAAGACGAGTGGCGGCGCGCCTATGCGGAAATCAACGAGTTCGAGGATCAACTGATCGAGCACGGGACGGTGCTCGTCAAATACTGGATCCATATTACCAAGGAAGAGCAGCTTGCCCGCTTCAAACTGCGGGAGAAGACGCCTTACAAGCGCTGGAAGCTGACCGAGGAAGACTGGCGCAACCGCGACAAATGGGGCAAGTACGAACAGGCCGTCAACGATCTGGTGCAGTACACCGGCACATCGGCGGCGCCCTGGACCCTGGTGGAAGGCAACAACAAACGTTTTGCCCGCGTCAAGGTCGTCGAAACCTATTGCCGGAAACTCGCCGAGGCGCTGGACGAGCCTTTCGAGTAGTCAGCGGAAGAGATATGGACGTCGTCGCAAATCCGACCTATTCAGGCACGCCCAGCGACGCCAGTTTCCGGAGCAGCGGCTCAAGCAGGTCCGGCTTGATGCCGGACAACATGCCGCGGATCTTGGTGCAGGTGAGATCGGGACGCCGCTCCATTGTCTCATTGACGTATCCTTGCGCTTCCTCCGTTCGCCCCTGAAAACTGACCATAAGCGCCAGGAACAACTCAACGACCATATGCCCATGGCCCGAATCCATGGCCTGACGACACAATTCCTCCGCTTTCTCGGCCCTTCCCAGGAAGAAATAGGCCGCGGCATTGACGCTGAGCTTATAGGACCGCCATTGATTGAACGGGCCCAATCGCATGGAAAGATCGATGACCGGGATCGCCTCCGCCGGTTTTCCGGCCCAAAGCAGGCAAATCGCCAGCCACAAATGGGCCGAGGATGAACTCGGATTGAGCGAGACCGCGGTTTCGGCTTCCCTGATCGCAACCCCGTGCCGGCCGGCGAACATGTAAGCGCGCGCCAGGCTCTCATGCGCGTAGCTGCTGCCGGGGTCCAGCGATACCGCATGACGCGCAAGGTTGACCGCCTCGGCGACCACCTCCTGGCTCGACTCCGTCCAGCCATAGAACACCGAGCGGTTCTTGATGTGCGCCAGCATGGCATGGGGCGAGGAATAGCCCGGCGACAATTCGATGGCCCGTTCGGCGAAACCCGAGGCCAGATTATCGTCTTCCGGCGTAACCTGATAAAAATGCCATCGGGCCCTCTGGATCAATTCCCAGGCGCCGGCTTCCTCGAGATTGCCGCGCATCGCCCGGTCCCGTTCATTGCGGTCCAGGACCGCATCAATGACAGCGGCCGCACTACTGACCACGATGTCCTCGTTGGCAAAAACATCATCGATTTCGGGGTCGAAACGGAACCTCTCCGACCACACTTCATCGCCCGTATCGGTCTCAATCAGCTGAACCGACAGCTGAACCACGTTTTCCGCCTTTCGAACGTTGCCGTGGGCAACATATCTGGCTTTGAGCTCGCGCCCGGCGCTCTGGGGATCGGTTTGCCGGCCCGCAAAGGACTGTGTGGCCGAACGCCGGATCGTCGTGAACCAGTCGATACGAGAAAGCTCCGTGATCAGGCCGTCGGTCAGATCGTCCGCTATATCGGCAAGCGGCCCGGCCTCTTCCGAACAGGTCAGCGGCAGCACGGCGACGGTCAGCTTCGGCGGACGACCTGCCGGCTGGGCGGACCCGCGGTCGCCGTTCGCCGGTGCCGACGGACTTTCGGCATGACCGGCGGAAGCCCGCGAGAACAGGCCGCCGATCGCAAATTCAGGGCCATGTTTGGGCCAATTGAAATCGTGAAGGGAAAGATAGTCCTTCAGATTGTAAGCGCCGTAAAGGAAACCGAGCGCCCGCGATGCGTCGCTCCGGCGCTGGTGAGACACAGCCATCCCGGCGGCGAGACGGGCCAGCAGATACTGGCTTTCCAGAAAGGAAAGGCGGTTCGGCTGGTGGCGATCAACCCATCGTTTCGGCCTGTCGCGAAACTCCCGGACAAGCTGGAGTATTCCGATGTCGGCCCCGAACAGCCCCGCATCCCGGTTCAGCGGCGGATTGCGCTGCAGGTTGTGCATGATGATTTTCCAGTGACCGGGCGTGAAACGCTCCCGCGAGGTCAGCAGGTAATCGAGCTCGAATAGTCCGTGATCGTAGAACAGGAACCCGTCGTCGCGGTAGAAATCAAGGTCGATCAGGTAGTAGTGCGGGTCGACATCGAACTGCTTGGTGACGAGAACGTTGTTGCCATGCAGGTCGCCATGCTGGTTGCCCTTTATCGCCCGGAGCTTGACCGCCTCCGGCAGGCTGACCTGTCCGTTGGCAAACGCCAGGGGATTGGGAAACCAGTCACCGTCGAAGACAAAGGTCGAAGCCTCCGGATCCAGCCCGCATATGTCCTCCAGAAACCCGTGAATCCGGCTCCCGCGTTCGCGTGACAAACGGTAGTCGAGCCAGCCGGAAAGCAGATCCTGCGGTGTCAACATCTCCGGGTCCAGAGTGTAGTCGGCATTCCAGCGCTCAAGCAGGTCCTCGGACAGCCGCAAGGCCGTCTCCAGTTGGGGACCGTAGGGACAGTCGCTCCACGCAATCGCGTATTCGAGACCGCGCGCGGCTATGGTGGTCAGCGCGGCCACCTGATCATCCTGCTGAATCGCGCACACCAGCTTGGGCAGATAATGTTCGGCATATTCCGGCGCGGCGATTATCGCGCGTTCATGGCGTTCGTGTTCCAGCGCCTCCTGGCGCCTTATCCCGGTCGCATGGTCGAGCTTGAGGATCGCCTGGCCGGTGAAACGCTCGCTGGTCACGTCGGCGGCCATCACCTGGGCGCCGGATTTGCCCTCACTGATCACCCGATGCAGGTAAACCCGGCTTTCGCCTCCGAGTTCGGCGAGCAGCGGTTCGCGAAGCCCGGAATAGTCTTCAGGCCAGGGAATTGCAGATTTTGATGAACCCGTTTCCATGAAATACGTTTCTTTTCCTATTGGACCTCCGATACGCCTTCTTTCGGGCAACGGCCGCTGAGGGCCCTTGAAAATTCAAGCCGTCTTACTCTCATGCTAGGAATGAAACATGAAGCTTACAAGCGGCACTCCATAAACCATGGTCCAATATGGTGGCTTGCCGCCCGTTTCCCTGGCGGCGCAGGCACCGGTGATCAATATTACAAAAGCTGGTGGTCAATTGAATTCAGGGCCTTATTGTGCACTTGTTCCTAACTATAGGCGGCGCGAAGGGCAAAGGTGAGACGGTTTTCCGGCAACGACGGTTCATGAACAAAGAGCAAGCAATACTGTCAATCGTGGTCGTGGGATATTCGCGACTGATGCGCATCGATGCATCACGCACGCGCAATGCCATCGACGCAATCAACAGTGAGTTGATTCATGGGAAATTGCCGGTGTTTTCGGGGCGGGAACTGCGGGAACTGGAAGGCCGCGCCCTCCTCGGATTTCCCGACGCCTGGCATGCGGTGGCATTCGGCGTTGGCATACAACAGGCGCTGAAAGCCCGAAACAGGGACCAACGGGAAGACCGGCGAATCCAGCTCCGCATGGGTATAGACGTGGTTTCCGGGGACGGCGGTCCACAGGCGGTTGCGGCAACCGAAAAGACTGCCAACGGGTTGACGGAACTCGCCGAACCGGGGGGCATCTGTATTTCCGGCGCGGCAAAGGAACTGGCGGCCTACGAAATCGAACTCCCCGCCGAGCAGATCGGCAATGCCGCGCTCGACAGCGTTCCCCGATCCGTTGCCGTGTTCGACATCAAATACGACGACAAGACGCGGGTGCTTTCCCGGCAAAAACAGCCGGTGACCAGGAAAGCAGGACGCAGGACGGCTCTCGCCATCGCATGCACCGTTGCCGCATTACTCATCGTGGCCGCCACCGGTTTGTTTTATTTCGGAGCGGACCGCAGCGGCCAAACGGTCAACGCATCCGACGTTCCGGAGTTCAACCGGCCATCCATAGCGGTGCTGCCGTTTGAGAACGTCACACTCGGCAACGAAGGCGCGATGTTCGCGCACGGCATCACGGTTTCTATCATTTCGGCGCTCTCCGAAGTTCCGCAGATAGCGGTGATCTCGGCAAACTCCGCCTTTGCGCTGGCCCAGGAATTTGAAGGACCGAGCGCGGCGGGAGAAGAACTCGGGGTAAGATACGTTCTGTCCGGGACGGTGCAGACACAGGACAATCGCGTGCGCGTCATCGCCGAGCTTTCAGATCTGGATTCGGGCGAGTCGCTTTGGAGCGAGCGCTTCGAACGCGATCAGGAGGATCTTTTCGCCGTTCAGGACGAAATCAGCCTGAGGGTGCTCGTGTCGCTGCAGGTCACACTGACCAACGACATGGAAGCCGCCAACAAGGGCAACAGCACCACGCATGTGGGCGCCTATCTCGGACTGATGAAGGCTGAAAAAGCCTTCCGCAACTACACGAAGGATTCGATGATCGAAACACGGCGGCTGCTGAGCCAGGTGCGCGAGATCGATCCGGACTATTATCAGGCGCTCCTGCTCGAAGCCAGGACCCACACATTCGACGCCCAATGGGGATACAGCGAAAACGCTCTCGATTCCCTCCAGGCAGCAACCGATCTGCTGAAGGAGGCGTCGCAGCTCGACGGCAGCATGAGCGCGAATGAAAGCGCGGAAATCCAGATCGCCCAGGCCTATATCGATCAGATCGCCGGGCGCTATGACAGCGCGCTGTCGCTCGCCCACGAGGCGACAAATGCCAGTCCCAACAATTCGCACCTGCTTGCAACGGCGGGCTGGATATCGTCCTTCGACCGTGAGCTCGAACGCGCGATCAGCCTGCTCAGGAGCGCGGTGTCGCTCAATCCGGTTTATCCAAGCTGGTATGCAAGCTTCATCGCGCGCAGCTATGCCTTCAAGGGCATGCACGATGCGGCGATAAGATGGGCGCAACAGGGCGTTTCACGGTCCGAGAACAGCCAGCGCCGCGGCTGGACCCTCCTCAATCTCGCTTTTGTCTATGTCGAGGCCGGAAAGACCGACAAGGCGAAGGAGGCCGGTTCCGAAGCGCTGGCGGCGTGGCCGGGCGTGACGATGGAGACCCTGAAACGCGCGCAGCCCTTCCGCTATGATGAGGACTGGGACCGGTTTGCCTCAGCGATGAAAACCGCCGGCGTCCTCGATTAGGAGCGCAGCCGGGCAAGCACCAGATGTCCGGGGACCGGCGCTCCCTCCTCCAGCCTGACCGTTATGTCGCGCATGGCTATGGTCTCGAAACCCGAGGCATCAAGCGCTTCTCCTATATACGGCGCCTGGTGGGCAAAGCGCCGGTTCGGGCCGACGGTGTAGTCCGCATCGCCGAAAGCCGCCGCCGGCAGGGTTTCCGTGGAAAACCCGAAAAAACCTCCCGGCACGATCCGTTCGGCGGCCGCGGTCATGATCGGTCCGGTGTCTCCGAGATAGGGAAAGACGTCGGTCGCCACGATCATGTCCCAGCAGGCGCGGCCGGCCTCCTCGGCTTCGAAATCCTGCAGGAAGGCAACCGCCTCGCCGATATAGAGATCGTCATAGACCTCTCTGTCATAGGCAATTTCGACAATACGCTCCGAAAGATCGACGCCGGTCAGATGCGACGCACAATCGCGCAGCGCCAGACCGGCCAGACCGGTTCCGCAGCCGAGGTCGAGCACGCGTCCGGCCTGCCCTATCCCTTCGTCGCGCAAAAGCTGACGCATCTGCATCGGCACGCCGTAGCGCAGTTGCTCGACAAGTATGTCGTCAAAATCGTCGGCATGCTGATCGAACAGGGTTGCGACATAGGCGTCGGGCATCTTTTCCGGCGCGGCCTCAAGCCCGAGCGCGGCCAGCCGGATCGACACGCCGCCATGGTCGTCCGGATCGATTTCAAGTGCCCGCCGGTAGGCTTTTGCCGCACCGGCCGCATCTCCGGCCTTCTCCAGTGCAAGGCCACGATTATAGGCGTCGGCAAGCGCCTCTTCGTCGACTTCGCTCACGCCGGGACCTCTCGCGCGTTGCGGATGCGGCTACGGGTCTTCATCGGGCCAGGTGTCGCTCAGGCGATATCCGCGCGGCCACGGATCATCGGGATCGAGCATGTGCTGGTGTGTTCCGGTGATCCAGGCCCGGCCCGTGATCTCGGGAACAATGGCGTCCTTTTCGCCGACCCTGGCCGTTTCGACAATGCGGCCCGTGAATGCGGAGCCGATGATCGAGCGTGCCAACAGCGCATCACCCGGCTTCATCCGGCCGCGCGCGTGTTCAACCGCCATGCGCGCCGAGACCGCCGTCCCCGTCGGCGACCGGTCGATCTTGCCGGGCCGGACGGCGACGGCGGATCCGGCGCCGAAGCCGTCTGCGTTCCGTTCGAGAGCACCGGCAAAAAGGCAAAAGGAGATGTGTTTCCATTGCGGCAGCGCCGGATGACGGAAACCGAGCTGCCGGTTCGCGGCCCGGGTTATGTGCATGCCCGTTTGCGCCAGATCGCGTGCTTCGGCCTCGACAAGCTCGAAACCCAGTTGCGCGGCATCGACGATCACGAAGCTGTCGCCGCCGAATGCCGTGTCAACGCTCAGCGTGCCAAGACCGTCGACCTCGAGCGGCATGTCAAGCCGGTCGGCAAAGGACGGGAGGTTTTGAACGGCAACAGACTCCACCTTGCCGTCGCGGCAGCGGGCCTTGACCCGGACGAGCCCGCCCGGCGCCTCCAGCGTCAGTTCGCTGACCGGTTCGTTCATCGGCAGGATGCCGGTCTCGAGAAGCACGGTCGACACGCAGATCGAATTCGAACCGGACATGGGCGGCGTGTCCTGCGGCTCCATGATGATGAAACCCATTTGCGCATTCGGGTTTTTCGGCGGGACAAGAAGATTGACATGCCGGAACACGCCGCCGCGCGGCTCGTTCAACACGAAGTCGCGAAGGCTTCCGTCCGCGGCAATGAAGTCGCGTTGCGCCCACAGCGTCTCGCCCGGCGGCGGCGCGACACCGCCAACGATCACGTCGCCCACCTCGCCTTCCGCGTGACAGCTTACGACATGGATCGTCCGGGGTGCCTGCATGAGAATGTCCAATCAGATAACGACAAAACCGTGCGCATAGGGATCGCGGTCGTCAATGAAGATCGTGTTGAATCCGGTCACACGCGCCCACCCACCGATGGACGGGATTATCGCTTCATATTCAGCAACTTCCGAAGCCTTCTCCACACGGCCCTTGAAGATTGAACCGATGATGCTCTCGTGCACATATTCGTCGCCCGGCGACAGGTTTCCCCGGGCGCTCTCAAGCGCCATGCGGGCCGATGTTCCGGTACCGCAGGGCGAGCGGTCAAGCGCCTTGTCGCCATAGAAAACCGCATTGCGGGCATGCGCTTCGCCGACGGTCGGCCGCCCTGTCCACATGATGTGGGACAGGCCGGATATCTCAGGCTTCTGCGGATGAACGAACTCGTATTTCTCGTTCAGTGCCGAGCGCAATAACGGGCTCCAGCCGACCAGGTCGCTCGCCCGGTGATCGGCCATATCCGAGAAGGCCGCCTGGGGTTCCACGATGGCATAGAAATTGCCGCCATAGGCGACATCCACAAAGACATCTCCGAGCCCGGCCACCTGTGCCGACAGGCCGGTCTTGTAGAGGAATGACGGCACGTTTGTCAGCCGGACCTCCTCAACAAAGCGGCCTTCCTGCCTGTACTCGGCGATGACCGGACCGGCCGGCGTGTCGAGGCGCAAGGTGCCGGGCGTGCGGGGCGATACCAGCCCGTTTTCGATCGCGGTCGTCACCGTGCCGATGGTCCCGTGTCCGCACATGGGCAGGCAGCCGGAGGTCTCGATGAAGAGAATACCGACATCGCAATCGTCCCGCGTCGGCGGATAAAGGATGGAGCCGGACATCTGATCATGGCCGCGCGGCTCGAACATCAGTCCGGTCCGGATCCAGTCATATTCGGCCAGGAAATGGGCACGCCGCTCGAGCATGGTCTCACCCTCAAGCCGCGGCGCGCCGCCGCTGACCACCCGCACGGGATTGCCGCAGGCGTGACCGTCAATGCACTGAAAAGTGTGGTTTGCCATCTGCTCGTCGTCCAACTCTCCGGTTTGCACCTTATTTCCGCGCGGCCCGCCGCGATATTATTACCACTGCGCACCAATTCCGCATCGGCGCCCTCCCCTGTTTGCTATTTGTCGGAGCCTCTGGCAATCAGATAAAGACACACATCGCGGACGGAACTGCCGGACTTCGTGCGGGCCGAGGCCACCTGATCAGCGGCGGGCGCGTTTGAAGAACGCTTCGATCTCATCGGCGAAATCGACCGAGGTCAGGGGCTGATTGAGATTGGCGCGGGCCTTTTCGGCAATATCGGCGGGCAGAATATCGCCTCTCGCCTGCAGCAGGTCGGCCAGGAACGCGGCGTTGAACTCCGGATGCGGCTGAACCGTCAGCGCCTTGTCGCCATAAACGAGTATCGCATTTGCGCAAAACGGCGAGGAGCCGACGACCTCAGCATCCGCCGGCGCTTCCACCACCTGGTCCTGATGAAAGGCGATGATGCTTTGCGGACCAAAGCGCTCACTGTCATAAAGCTCCGGCCCGACGGACCAGCCGCCGGAGAATTTCTCCACGCGGCCGCCGAGCGCCTGTGCGAGGATCTGATGCCCGAAGCAGATGCCGACAATCGGCACGCCATCGCCGTAGGCGCGCCGCAGGAACGCCTCCAGCGGCGGTATCCACGCATGGTCTTCATAGACGCCGAACCGTGAGCCGGTGATCAGCCAGCCATCGGCTTCATGCGGCGAAGCCGGCAATACGCCGTCGAGGACCGGATAGGTCACGAATTCGAAGCCGCGTCCGCCCAGATAGCGCTTGAAGAGCGCGTCGTAGTCGCCGCTCTTTTCGCGCAGTTCCTCGGGCGAGCGGCCGGTTTGCAAAATTCCTATCTTCACGGCATTTCCTCTTCAGCGCTGCCCCCTCAGATACGGTCCCGCAGCGAATACCACACCATGGCAAGCGCCAGCAGCGGAGAGCGCAGCGCGACACCGCCCGGAAAGCGCGACGTCGGCACATGTGCCATCACATCGAACCGTTCGGCCTGTCCGGCAATCATTTCGGCGGCGATCTGGCCGGACAAAGTCGCCAAAGCCACGCCCTGTCCGGAAAAACCGGAAAAGCTGAACATATTGCCGGCAAGGCGTTCATAGTGGGGCAGCCGGTTCATGGTGATGCCCAGCGTCCCGCCCCAGGCATAGTCAATCCGCACGGACCGAAGCTGCGGGAAGATCTCAAGCATCGGCTTGCGCACCGCCCCGGCGATGTCGCGCGGGAACCGGTAGCCATAGCTTTCGGTGCCGCCGAACAAGAGCCTGTGATCGTCGGAAAAGCGGAAATAGTTGATGACAAATTTGCTGTCGGCGACCGCATAATTGTTCCTGACCAGTTGCTCCTGCCGTTCGGGGCCGAGCGGCTCGGTCGCAACGATGTAGTTGTTGAGCGGCATGACACGCTCGGCGACCTCCTTCTGGAGACCGCCGATATATCCGTTGCAGCCAAGCACCACAAACCGCGCGGTCACCGTGGCCTCGTCCGTTCTGACGAGCGCCTTTGCGCCCGGAACGAGGCCGACGACCCTGGACTGCTCAAAAATCCGCACACCGGCCGCAAGGGCCATGCGCGCCAGACCGAGAACCAGTTCCAGCGGATCGATATGGCCGGAACCCATATCGAGCGTACCGCCATGGTAAGCTGACGAGTTCACGGTTTGGCGCATCTCGTCCCGGTCCAGGAAGCGGACGGCCTCATAGCCGTATTCGTCGTTCAATTTGCGGACATAGTCCCTGCTTTCGGGCACAAAGCGCCGGCGATGGTCGGCATGAACGACGCCCTCATGGAATTCGGCGCGCACCTCATCGCTCTCGGCAAGCGTCCGCACAAGGTCCACAGCCTCGTTGCCGATGGTCCACAGCGCGCGGGCCTGTTCCCGCCCCACCAGATCCTCCAGCACGTCCTGATCCACGCGCTGGCCCCGGCTGACCTGACCGCCATTGCGGCCGGATGCGCCGAAACCGATGCGCTGTGCATCGAGCAGGATCACATTGTAACCGCGCCGGGCCAGATGCAGCGCCGCCGATACGCCCATATAGCCCGCGCCGACGACGCAGACATCGCACTCAAGATCGCCCTGCGCGAAAGGTTGCTTCGGCAGCAGGTCCGTCGACGCCGCGTAATAGGAATTCGGGTACTCACCCGGATTGTCGTTGGCCGTCAGCAGGTCCATTGAGCACTCCAGCCCGTATAGCCGCATTGGGTACAGCGCCCGCGACTCGCCCGGCGCCTCGTGCTGGTTTACGGTAAATTGCCTGTGACGATAAGGAAAAACGGCCCGGTTCGCACGACTTTCCGGGCGCGCGGCACGCGCGGTCAGACACATGATATGGTTGCCGCTTTCGATGGCAGCGCCATTTGGTCTCGGGCTGTTGTCGATTGTTTGAAGGATTGGTGTGCGTTGCGGAAGGACCTGCTGGAATTTACCGATCGCGGGATTTACTGCCCGAAGGCCGACGTCTTCATCGATCCGTGGAAGCCGGTCGACCGGGCGCTGATCACGCACGGTCATGCGGACCATGCGCGGCCCGGTCATGGGCGTTATCTGTGCACCGCAGCCGCCGCACCGGTGATACGGCTTCGGCTGGGCGAGATCCGCCTGGACACCGTTGCGTTCGGCGAGACACGGACCATCAACGGGGTCGACATCTCATTCCATCCGGCCGGTCACATTCCCGGCTCGGCGCAGATCAGGCTGGAATATCGCGGTGACGTCTGGGTCGTTTCGGGCGATTACAAGGTGCAGCCGGACAGTCTGTCGGAAACGTTCGAGCCGGTCGCCTGCAACGCCTTCATCAGCGAATGCACCTTCGGCCTCCCGGTCTTTAACTGGCAGCCCCAGTCGGAAGTGATGTCGGACATCAACGGCTGGTGGCGCGACAATGCCGATGCCGGACGGACGAGTGTGCTGGGCGCCTATTCGCTGGGCAAGGCGCAGCGGGTGCTCGCGGGTGTTGATGAGAGCATCGGCCCGATCTTCACCCACGGCGCGGTTGAAAACACCAATGCGGTTCTTAAGGCACAGGGTCTGAACCTGCCGCGCACCGTCCAGGTGACGGATGAGCAGAACAAGGAGGATTTCGCCGGCTCCCTCGTCATCGCGCCTCCCGGCGCGCTCGGCTCCAACTGGATGCGCCGGTTCCCGCGGGTTTCAACGGCGTTCGCCTCCGGCTGGATGGCCATGCGCGGCGTGCGCCGCCGGCGGGCTGTCGACCGCGGGTTCGTCCTGTCGGATCACTGCGACTGGGCCGAACTCAACGACGCCATCGCCGCGACGGGCGCGGAGCGCATCTATGTCACCCACGGCTATACGGACATATTCCGCCGCTGGCTGGAGGAACGCGGTTATGACGCGCGCATCGTCGAAACCGAATATCGCGGCGAGGATCTCGAAGAAGCCTCGAGCGGCGCGGAGGCATCGCCATGAAGGATTTCGCCGATCTGTTCACCGCCCTCGACCGGACGACAAAGACAACCGTGAAGGTGGCGGCGCTGGCGGACTTCTTTTCTTCCGCCAGGGCGGACGACAAACTTTGGACCATCGCGCTTTTGTCCCACCGGCGGCCGCGGCGCACGGTCAATACGACCCTGTTGCGCGAATGGGCGGCTGAGACAGCCGGCATTCCGCTCTGGCTGTTTGAAGAGGCTTATCCGGTGGTCGGAGACCTCGCGGAAACCATCGCCCTCGTCCTGCCGGAACACGGCGATGCGGACGATGTGGCCTTGAGCGAATGGATCAATCTGATTGTCGGGCTGCGCGATGTCGAGGAGGAGGCCAGGAAAGCGGCGGTGATCGACGCCTGGACACGGCTCGACCGCGTCGAGTGTTTCCTGTTCAACAAGCTGATCACCGGCGGGTTCCGTGTCGGCGTCTCGCAGAAACTGATGTCACGGGCATTGTCGAAAGCGACCGGCATCGACGAAGCGGTGATCGCACACCGGCTGATGGGCGACTGGACGCCGCAGACAACGACATTCGACGAACTCATCCTGTCGGGCGACAGCAGCGACAGCCATTCGCGGCCCTACCCGTTCTGCCTCGCCTACGCCCTTGATGACGGGGTCGAGAGCCTCGGCGAAACCGCCGATTGGATGGCGGAACGCAAATGGGACGGCATCCGCGGCCAGATCATCGTGCGCAACGGCGAGGTGTTCGTGTGGTCGCGCGGCGAAGAGCTGGTGACCGACCGGTTCCCGGAGTTTCACGACCTCGCCGGCTGCCTGCCCGACGGCACCGTCATCGATGGCGAGATCCTGCCCTGGCGCGACGGCCGGCCGCTTGATTTCCAGTCCCTGCAGACCCGCATCGGGCGCAAGACGGTCGGCAAGAAACTGCTCAAGGATGCCCCGGTCATTCTCATGGCCTACGACCTGATGGAGGATGTCGGTGTCGATATCCGCGAGGTCGCGTTTGAAAAACGCAGGGCCCGCCTCAAGGAACTGATCGTTGACGCGGATACGCCCGCCCTGCGGCTGTCGCCCCTGCTGGCGTTCGAAGACTGGCGGACCCTTGCGGTCGAGCGCGAGGTCTCGCGCGCCCATGCCAGCGAAGGTCTGATGCTCAAACGCCGCGGCAGCGTCTACCACACGGGCCGCAAGAAGGGCGACTGGTTCAAGTGGAAGATCGATCCGATGACGGTGGATGCGGTGATGATCTACGCCCAGCGCGGGCATGGCAGACGCGCCAATCTCTACACGGATTTCACCTTCGCGGCCTGGAAGAACGGCGAGCTGGTTCCCTTTACCAAGGCCTATTCAGGCCTGACCGACGCGGAATTCAACGAAATCACCAACTGGGTCCGCCGCAACACCCTCGAACGTTTCGGGCCGGTGCGGCGGGTTAATCCGGTGCATGTGTTCGAGATTGCGTTCGAGGGCATTCAAAAAAGCAAACGTCACAAGTCCGGCATCGCGCTGCGGTTTCCTCGCATGCGGCGCTGGCGCAAGGACAAGCCGGCGGACGAGGCCGGTACCATCGAGGAACTCCACGCGTTGCTGAACTCGTCGGACGTTTAAAGCCCATCACAAGCTCCGCACAGCGGTCGCCGAGCATCATGGCCGGAGCGTTGGTGTTTCTGGCATCGATGGTTTTTTGATGGACTGGAATGACGCGATCGAAGCAATTTGCTTCCAAGTTTCCGATTTTGTGATTAACTGGGTTCCGGGATAAACGAACAACCTAAACGCCGAGAGGGTTTCAGTTGCTGGATAAGGCCATTGCCTCCGTCAAACATCTCAGGGTCGAGTTCACCACAAGGGACGGACCCGTCGTTGGCGTTCAGGATGTGTCCTTTGAGGTGTGGCCGGGTGAAACCGTCTGCATCGTCGGCGAGTCGGGATCCGGAAAATCGGTTTCCTCGCTCTCGCTGATGCGGCTTGTCGAGTTCGGTGGAGGCGACATAACAAACGGCAAGCTTCTCTTTTCCCGCCGGAACGGCGAGGAAACGGATCTCGCCGCGTCCAGCCAGAACCTCATGCGGGACATTCGGGGCGACGAGATCGGGATGATCTTCCAGGAGCCCATGACGGCGCTCAATCCGGTCTTCACGATTGAACGGCAACTCACCGAAGGACTGCTGGTACACAGGAACATGAGCCGGTCGCAGGCCCGCGAGCGGGCTCTCGAGCTGCTGCGCGAGGTGCGTATTCCGGAACCGGAGCGGCGTTTGAAGCAGTATCCGCACGAGCTCTCCGGCGGCATGCGTCAGCGGGTCATGATCGCCATGGCCATGGCATGCAGACCGCGCCTTCTGATTGCCGATGAGCCAACGACAGCTCTGGATGTGACAATCCAGGCTGAAATACTGGCGCTGATCGACCGCCTCAAGCGCGAGACCGGAACGGCCGTGGTTTTCATCACCCATGACATGGCCGTCGTCGCCCAGATGGCCGACCGCGTGGTCGTCATGTATCGCGGCAACAAGGTCGAAGAGGGCAGCGTGGAGGCCATCTTCGACAACCCCCAGCACGACTACACCAAAGCGCTGCTGGCAGCCGTGCCGAAGCTCGGGGAGATGCACGGCAAGGACCTTCCCGAACCGATGAAACTGCTCGGTTCGCAGCAGCAGAGCGCGACCCCCATCGCCGGAACCGACAAGGTGCTTCTTCGCGTCAACGGACTGACCACGCGCTTTGCGGTCTATGGCGGGATATTTCGCCGGCACGTTGCCAATGTACACGCGGTCGAAGACGTCTCTTTCAGCCTGAATTCCGGCCAGACATTGAGCCTGGTCGGCGAATCGGGCTGCGGAAAATCCACCTGCGGTCGCTCGATATTGCGGCTTATCGAGCCGATGGCCGGTGAAATCCGGCTGGACGATACGGATATCATGACACTCTCCGCGTCCGACCTGCGCAGGAAGCGGGCGGACATGCAGATGGTTTTTCAGGATCCGTTCGCCTCACTGGATCCGCAAATGACGCTGTCAGACCAGGTGGCCGAGCCGCTGTGGAATTTCAGAAGTCTGGACAGGCAAGAGCTTCACAGGCAGGTCACCGAGCTTTTTGACCGCGTGCGGCTGCCGCGCAGTTTTTTCAACCGCTACCCGCACGAACTGTCCGGCGGCCAGCGTCAGCGGGTTGCCATCGCACGGGCGCTGGCGCTGCATCCGAAGCTCATCGTTGCCGATGAAGCGGTTTCGGCTCTCGATGTTTCTGTGCAGGCGGAAATCCTCAATCTGATGATGGAGTTGCAGGTCGAGCTCGGCCTTTCCTTTCTGTTCATCTCCCATGATATGGCCGTTGTCGAGCGCGTCAGCCATCAGGTTGCGGTCATGTATCTGGGCCGGATCGTGGAGCTGGGACCGCGCCGTTCCATATTCGAGGATGCACAACATCCCTATACGAAGCTGCTGCTGTCAGCCGTGCCGGTCGCCGATCCGAAACAGCGCAAATCGGATGCCGAACTGAATTTCAAGCCGATCCCCTCCCCCATCTTTCCGCTCGAATACAAGCCGGAGCCAAGCCAATACCGGGAGGTCCGGCCGGGACATTTCGTGCTGACCGGTGACTGGGGCGGTTTCAAGCATACCGACAACCAGCTGCAGGAAATCGCGTAAGACGACCCGATGCTCTAAAGGCAAAATGCTTTAGAGTGCCCGTTCTTCGACTGATTTCGGCACGGCATTGACCATGACGCGTTCGCCGGTGCCGGTGTTGAAAATATGCGCGTTGGGCCAATCGATCCGCAGGCTGACCCGGTCGCCCTCGCGAAAGAACTTTTGTCCGATTGCACGCACCACCCAGGGTTCGTCCGCATCGCCGAAGTTGCAGTAGACGAGGGTTTCATTGCCCAATTGCTCGGCGAGCGTGACGGTCGTTGAGAAATCGCCCTGGCCGGTTTCGACCAGATGCAGATGCTCCGGCCGGACGCCAACCGTCGTCGGCCGGCCGACACAGGCCGCATCGTCAGCCGGCAGTTCGATTATTTCTCCGCAGGCCTCCATACGCACATTCGCGCCATCCCGTTGCGGTATGCCGGCCACGAAGTTCATACGCGGCGAACCGATAAAACCCGCGACGAAGAGATTTCCCGGCCGGTTGTAGAGCTCCAGCGGCGAACCGACTTGCGCAATGCGGCCGGAATCGAACACCACGATGCGATCGGCCATGGTCATCGCCTCGACCTGGTCATGGGTAACGTAGATCATGGTCCGGCCAAGACGCGCATGCAGCCGGCCGAGTTCGACGCGCATATGCACGCGCAACTCCGCATCGAGGTTGGACAGCGGCTCGTCGAAAAGAAACAGGCCCGGATTGCGGACAATCGCCCTGCCGATGGCCACACGCTGGCTTTGTCCGCCTGAAAGCTGACCGGGCCTGCGGCCAAGCAGGTCGGAAATCTTCAGCGTCCGGGCTGCTTCGCTGACCCGGCGTTCGATCTCGTCCTTCGGCGTTGCCGCTTGCTGCAGGCCAAAAGCCATGTTTTGCCTGACCGACATGTTGGGATAAAGCGCATAGTTCTGGAACACCATCGCCACGCCGCGCTTGACCGGCGTTGCGTCGTTCATCCGTTCGCCGTTGATTGTCAAATCGCCTTCGGTGATCGTCTCAAGGCCGGCAATCATCCGCAACATGGTTGACTTGCCGCACCCGGATGGTCCGACAAATACCAGGAACTCGCCCTCGTGAACGTCGAGGTCGACGCCGTGGATGACTTCGAGCTGACCGAAGCGCTTCTTGATGTTTCGCAATTGCAGAACGCTCACGACGACACACCCATTTTCTGCATCTGGCTGCGGTATCCCGACGGGGTCACACCTAGATAGCGCTTGAAGACACGCGAGAAATGCTGGGAACTGCTGAAGCCGTTCTCAAGCGCAATGTCGGTGATCGACGCCGTCTCGTCGGTCAGCAACCGGCAGGATTCCTTGATGCGCAACCGCTGCGCATAGTCGCTTGGCGGCATGCCGACAACGCCGCGGAACCGGTTGTAGAGGTGGCCGCGGCTGCAGCCGAGCTGTCCGGCGAGCTTGCCGATCGAGACGCCATTGCCGCCCGTCTCGTGCATGGCTTCCAGCACCTGATCGACAATCTGCGAATTGTCCACCACCGGCTGCTTGTAGCGGTGGGCCTTCCATGTCTCGATCAGCACCAGATGCAGATGCGCGCGCACCTCGGCGATCACCATGGCATTGCCGGTGTACAACTGCCTGTCTTTCAGAAGGCAGGTCAGTTCACGGATGCTTTCGAGACATTTGTCGGTGATCTTTCTTGTCAGGCCGCGCCGGCCCAGATCCTCCTGGAAGAGCTGGCTGCTTTCCTGCGTCAGCAAAGCGGGCTGCGCGACGCGCTCCGCGCCCGCCAAAACGATCCAGAACGCGCTGCTGGGCGGATAGATTCCGTTGGTGATGCGGTGCTGCGTATGACGCGTGAAAAGCGCGCTTTGACCGCCATAGAGCGGGACCAGCAGACCGGTGTCCAGTTCCCAGCAGGCTTCGCCCCCAAGCATGAAAACGATCTCGGCGCCGTCGTGCTGCGCCCAACCGTCATTTGTGGCGACAGCGGTCGGAAAATGCGCGTAACCGAAGCGGAACACCTCCGGCACGCCGATGTCGAGACCGGCGACCGACGCTGTCAATTCGATGGCTTGCGAACCCAACATTTTCTTGTCCTCCTAATCGGCGGGCTATCGCTTGATGCCGGTGCTGGCGATGCTCTCGACAATAAAGCGCTGCGCCACCAGGAACACAATGACGAGCGGCAGCACCGTCATCGTCACGGCGGCCATCAGGACCGATACCGAGGCACGGCCGAAGCTTCCCTCCAGAGCAAGAATGCCGACCGGTAGCGTCATCACATCGAATGAGCGAACGAAAACCAGCGGCAAGAGGAAGTTGTTCCAACTCGTCGTGAAGACGATGATGGCAAGGGCGGCGATCGGCGGTCCCATCTGCGGCAGGGATATGCGCCAGAAGATCGTCCAGTAGCTCGCTCCATCGACAAAGGCGCTCTCTTCGTATTCGCGCGGCTGGCTATGCATGAACTCGCGCATCATGAAGACCGCGAGCGGGTTGGCGAGACCCGGCAGGATCAGCGACCATCGCGTATTGATCAGATCCAGGGCGGCCATGCCGAAAAACAGCGGGATCAGTATCAGCGCCGGCGGCACCATCAGGCCGATGAGCATGGCGGCAAACAGCGCACGGTTGCCGGGGAAGCGCAACCGGGAAAACGCAAAGGCCGCCATCGCGCTGGTGACGATGACGCCGATCGTGGTGGCAGCGGCGATGAAAAAACTGTTCCAGTACATCCGCAGGAACGGGATCGGGCCTTCGATGATCTCGCGATAGCTCTGCAGCTTGAATTCGGTCGGCAGGAACCGCGGCGGCAACTGGAATGCCGCACCCGGTTGCACGCTGGTGGTGAACATCCACAGAAACGGAAGCAGCATGAAGACCGCTCCGATCAGCAGCACGATCATCAACACCGTGTTGCGCCAATGAATGATCTGAAGCGCCGAAAGGAGGCGTCGGGAAAGACCCGCATCCTGTGACAGGACACCCGACGTCATCCGTCCCTCCCGCCACGGCCGAACAGGCGCCTGGCCACCAGTTGCAGCGCGACCACCACGGTGATGACGACAAGCAGGGTCAGGGCCGCCGCGGCCCCGGTGCCGAGATCGCCGGCGCCGAATGCCTCCGACACCATGTACATGACCACCGAGCGTGTTGCGTCGCCGGGACCGCCATCGGTCAGGATGCGAATGGAGTCAAACACCTGCAGCCCGCCGATTGTCGCGTAGACCACGCAAAACAGGATCACCGGGGCGATGAACGGAATCTTGATCCGGGTCATGACCGCAAAGGGACGGGCGCCGTCAATGCTGGCCGCCTCAAGCAGACTGCGCGGCACGCCCTGCAGCGCGGCGAGGAAGATGATGACGAAGAAGCCGACATTCTTCCACACATCGATGATGATCACCGAGAACATCGCCACATCGCTGTCGGTCAGCCAGCCGATCCGCGGAATGCCGAACTGCCCCAGATAATAGTTGATGACGCCGAGGTCGGTGCCGAACATGAACCGCCATATGAATGACACCACGGCCAGTGAAACGAGCACCGGCAGGAAATAGGCGAGCCGCAACACATAGAGGATGGGCGTCGGCATGGCGCGGTCCAGCGCGATCGCGAGCAATAGGCCCAGACCGACATTGCCGATGACCGACATGGAGATGAAGAAAAAGGTGTTGCGGAAGGTCTTCCAGAAGCGCGGATCGGTATAGATCCATTCAAAATTGGCCAATCCGACAAATGTGAACTCAAGGTCCAGCCGGTCGACCTCGTAAAAGGACAAGGCCAGCGCCGCGACCAGCGGGATCGCCAGCAACAGAAGATAGAGCGCATAGGCGGGCAGCAGGAAAAGATAGCCCGCCCTTGCTTCACGTCCGGCCAGCGTCGCCAATGGTCATGCCTCCATTCCATGCGCGTCCGCCCCGACCGTCATTGCGGCCGGGGCGGACCCGCTCGAATCAGCGGTAAGCACGGTCCATGGACCGCTGCAATTCGCGATCCATGCCCGAAATGGTCGCTTCGATATCCTGGTCATTGGCCATGTAGGCGCTCAAATGGCGTCCGACGATCTCCTGCACCTGGGCAAAATTGGGTGGTGACGGCACCGGGATCGCCGTGGCGGCTGTCTCGTAGAAAATCTCCGAATTGTCGGGGAAGGCCGTCCACTCCGCACTGGTTGCAAATGCGCGGGCCGACGGGATGGAAACATTGGAATCGGCCAGTTCCTGCTGGTATTCGTCACCCGTCATTTCCTTGATGAACTCCCACGCCAGCTCCTTGTTATCCGATTGCCCGGTTATGGCCAATCCACCGATACCGAACACCGTTGCCTGGCGTGCTTTCCGGGGCATGTGCTGCACCCCGATATTGTCCAACCCCGCCTCGATGAATCCCTTCACCGGCCAGTGACCGGCGCCGACCATGGCAACCTGCCGTGCGGCGAATTTGTCCGTGTTGTGCCCGCTCTCATAAGCCGGAGCGACACCGTGCTCGTGAATGAGCGAGTGCAGAAACGCAACCGATTCGCGAAACTGAGGCGTATCCACTGTGGGTTGGCGCCAGTCTTCATCAAGAATGGACGCGTCGTTGGTCAGGAACCAGGGCTGCTGGCTGAAATTCGCCCCCGATACGGCAAAACCGAATTGCGTGGTGTTGCCGTTTTCGTCGCTCAGCGTCAGTGCCTTCGCCGTTTCCAGGAAGTCATCCCAGGTCCAGTCCGCCTCGGGATAGGATACGCCAGCAGCATCGAACATGTCCTTGTTGTAGTACATGACGATGTTATTCCACTCGGTCGGAAAGAAATTCAGGTCGCCCGTCGGCCGGGTGCGCATTCCGTCGAGCAGGTTGCTGTCGATCCCCGCGAGAACCTCACCGGCTTGCGGATCGCTGGCGGCGATTTCCTCGAGATCGATGACGAGATCACGCGCGGCGAGTTGCGCAAATCCCTCGATGGCGATGGCGATGATATCCGGCGTGTCGCCACCGGCCACCTGATTGAAGATGGCATTGATGTAGTCGCCCCAGGCGCCACCGGTTACCGGCACGAACTGCGTTTCGATGGTCACATTGGGGTACTTTTCCGCAAAGCGTTCGATCGCCTTGTCGGTGCTGGCGATGATCTGGTCGTTCACCCATTGGACGACCTTGAGATTGGCCTCGATATCGCTCGGCGGCTGGGCCGCGGCGGCGCTGGCGAGCAACCATGCGGTCGCTGCGATAACCATTGATTTGATTCTCATTGATCTCCTCCTTTTCAATGGACTTCTGCTATGTCGTAGTCGGCATTCAACTCAAGGTCGGGATCGACAATGGAGAATTGGGTGCCGGCCTCGAAAACGACACGTTCATTGACGGCTTTCGCATGATCGAGATTGGCAAGCTCGGCCCGGTCGTATGACCGACCGCAGACAACAAGCCGGGTCAGGGAAAGCGTCCCGGACATCACCGTGATATCCGCCTGTCCGGCACGGATTTCGATCGTACCGCAGGCCGTTCCGTTCGACCAGAACGATCTGAAACGGTCTGCGTCGCGGATTTTGGGGTCGATTGCGAGGTAGCCCGAAACCGCATCGAAGGCGAATCCGGAAAGCACCACGAGCGCGGCATAGCTGGCCATCGACCGGGCATAGTTCGACCCGCATTCAATCTCGTTCCACGGGTTCCGGTTATGGCCGCGATACCGGTCACGCACGGCGGCGAACACGTCGACGCCTTTCTCGATCTCGCCAACCATCATCAGCTGACAGCCGAACGCATATTCGAAACCGTGCATCGTCTCCTGCGAATAGGGAACGGGAATAACCGGCCGCCGGGCGCCTTCGGGCCAGTGGCAGATGACCGTGCCGGCCTCTTCCTCAAGACCGAAGATCCGGCACGGATTGGCAAGGTCGCCGAGTCTTGGCTTGTAGTTGTGCCTGTGGATGGCGCGAACGGCAGAGGCGAACTGATCGCGGTCGAATATATCGTCAAGACCGTAGAGGCTGGTGTGCCACTGGGCGAGCACCTGGTCGATGCCGCAGCCATCGAGAATCTGGTACTTCATCTCGCCGTGCTCGTCGCTCCAGTATTGATCGAAGACGGTTCCGGCGACGTGGCCGGTGGTGCCGGCGGTAAAGTTGAAAGGCTCCAGATAATCCTTGTTGCCAATGTCGATCTTCTGGATGAAATATTCGCCGTTGAAGAGATTTTCTGCGACCCAGGCCTTTCCGCGCCCCAGAATGTCGCGATATTCGGCCTCCAGATCGTGTTCGCCCAGCGCCTGTGCCATTTCGGCGCCGGCCGCGAGCGCCCCCAGATAGAACCCGGTGAGCCAGGCATTCGGACCGAACAGCTCCATATCGAGCGTGTGGTGTTGACGTCCGTGCAAAACGCCCGTCTTCTCCGGGTCCCATCGGTCATAGTTGCCTTCGGCCCATGCATAGGCGATGGCTGCCGTTATGTTGGGCCAGATGCTGCGCAACCAATCCGTATCGCCGCTGAGTTTCCAATCGCGGTAGGCCTTGAGCACCGCACCGAACTGGCCGTCGGCGCATGGCCGTTCCGCGCTGGTGCCGATCCCCTTTGGCAACGCCATTCGAAACGCCATGCCGCCCGTATCCGTTACCTGATTCTCCTGAAAATCGGCGTCACGCATCGAGCGCTCAAGTGCAGGAAAGAGAAAGGGCAGCGCCTGCTGATAGTTCCAGACATGCGTGCAGGACCCCTCGCAGCAGCCCGTATCGGGATGACATCCCTCCCAGCCGTAGAACGTGCCGTCTTCCAGCCGGAGCGACGTCGGCGACTTCATGATCGACAGGTTGGCCGAGACCGCATCAATGACCGGTTCGGGAAGCGTGGATGAATGCATGGCCTCTTGAAAGGCGCGTGTTCCGGCCGACAGTGCCTCCCATCGCTCCATCGTCTCGGCGATCACCGCGCCGATATCGGACCACTCCGTCGCATAGAAGTTCTTCCAGACCGGCTTGATGTCCTGGCGCTCCCCGATCAGGGCGAAACGCGAAACCCAGGTCTTGGTGACGTTCGGGACGAACCAGCCGATCGCAAAGCGGACCGTGCGCCGTTCACCGGCCGGAATGGTCAGGTGAGCGGCAATGACGCTGTGTTCTATATGCTGACCGCGATTAAGAACCAGCTCGTTTTCCGCCTCGCCGTAGAAGCGGTCCTTGAGCGGCCCCGGCTTGTTGATGTCGGCCCAGTAGACCTCCATCGTATCGAACCAGGAACCTCGGAAAAGGTGTCGCTGATGGCTCGTCTCGGTATGGTCGGTGGCAAGGGCAATCTGCGCGTAGTCGACTGAATCGGGATCACAGGGATTGGTGCCGACGATCATGGCGCCGCGTTCGGATCGCAGGTCGACACGCGCATTTCCCTTGATGGCGTGGAAATCGAAGCCGATGCAGCCGAACACGGTGTAGTCGATCTCCGCGTCGGCCGTGTTTTCGACCTCTATTTCGAACTGAGCGACCGGCATGGACGAGGTCCGGTCGTCCATCGGCAAAAAGGGACTGAAGGCCTGCATTCCCACGTTTCCAGGGAAACGCGCGTCGGCGAAATCAAGTCGCGCCAGCGGATACGGCCCCTTCAAGGCCGCATGCTCGAAATGCGGAAAGCCCGTCATCTCTTCCCGCCGGGGCCCGAAGCCGAACGAGTTGAACTGCTTTCCGTGCAACACGCCCGCGCGGTTTCCGCGGAACGGACCGTGCACAATTCGCGTGTCCAATACTTCGCCGCCGCGTTCCGCCCGAACGGCAAAATGCGAAAAGCCGTTCAGGCTTCCCTTCGAGGGTCGATTGTAGATTTCCCAATCCTGGAACCGGCCGTCGGCGCCGATGCCGATACTGCCGGCACCGATCCCTCCCAAAGGAAAGATCGTGAATGGCGCCTCATCGGCCCGATACTCAAAATAATCGGTGCTTTTCATGCTGGCCAATCCTCCCTGCACTCAACCTAGACCATCGGGAAACCGCTGGCTTGCGCCAATGGCTCGATGACAATCGTGCACATTTATCACCATGAATCCCGGCCATGCCGCTTACACGTTGACGGATGCGCCAACCGGCCATGACCTGAAGTCGACCATTTCGCGTTGTGCCGTCGAGCGGGTGGCGTGGAGAGGACGAGCAGTGATGTTTATCGTGCCCGCAGCGACACAAAATATCATTGCCGGATAAACAAAGTCACGGCACCGGGACCGGGACCGGGAATTCACGAAATCATTTCTGTCGCGCGTCAACCGGCCCGGCGGTTTCCTGCCGGGCCGGCGCGGTGGCCTGAAATCGATCAGTCGTAAAGGACGGCAGCGATTTCCGGATCGTCAATGTTGGACGCATCGTAATAGAAGAAGCCGGTGTCGATCAGCGCCGGCACGTCCTCGCCCTTCGTTGCGGCGACGGCGGCTTTGACGGTTTCATAACCGATGCCGACCGGGTTCTGGGTGATGGCGCCGGTCATCAGCCCGCTCTTAATCGCATCCTTTTGCGCCTTGCCCGAATCGTAGCCGATGATCACCAGATCCGTTTTGCCCAACTCCTGGACGCCGTTGACAACCCCGATCGCGGAGCCTTCATTCGTTCCGAAGATGCCCTTCAGGTCCGGATTTGCCGTCAGGATCGCCTTGGTCACTTCGGTCGACTTCAGGTGGTCGCCTTGGCCGTACTGAACCGTCGCGATCTCGATGTCCGGATATTTGTCGGCAATCCGGTTCACGAAACCGTCGCGGCGGTCGATGCCGGTACGGCTGGTCTGGTCGTGCGCCACAACGGCGACCTTGCCCTTGCCGCCGATTTTCTCGGCCATTTTGTCGGCGGCAAGGCTGGCGGCGGCCACATTGTTGGTGGTCGCGGTTGCGATCGGAATGTCGCTATCGACACCGCTGTCAAAGGCAACAACCGGAATGCCGGCTTCCCGGGCCTGACGCAGCAGCGGAATGGCCGCCTGGCTGTCGAGCGCCGCAAATCCGAGCGCTGCCGGCTTGTTGGCGAGGGCCGCGGCAAGCATGTCGATCTGGCGGTCGACCATGGTCTCGTTGTCCGGTCCCTCGAAGGTGATGCGAACACCTTCCTCTTGCGCGGCCTTTTCGGCACCCAGCTTCACGGCCTGCCAGAACTGGTGCTGAAATCCTTTCGAGACGAGCGGGATATACATCTCGTCCGCGAAGGCGGCGCTTGCCGGCACCGATAGGGCAATCGCACCGATTGCGCCAATTACAAAACGACGTGAAAACATTGATATTCCTCCTTTGTTCACTTACTTGGTTGTCTTCAATCCGGAACGTCAACCGTTCTCTTATTGCTATTTACTTCGACTGTCTGCGCCGGGCCATGTCGGCGTAGACGGCCATGATGATGATCGCGCCGGTCACCACCGTCTGCCATTCCTGGGCAACGGAGAGGACACGCAATCCATTTGTCAGGACCGCCATGATCAGCGCCCCGATCAGCGTTCCGATGATGGTGCCGCGGCCACCCGACAGGGACGTGCCGCCTATGACCACCGCCGCAATAGCCTCCAGTTCATAGCCGAGCCCCAGAGCGGGCTGCGCAGAGTTGAGCCGCGAGGCGATCAGAATGCCCGCAATGCCGCAGATACCGCCGGCAAGGGCGTAGATCGCCATTTTCCAGGCGTCGGTGTTGACGCCGGAAAGGCGCACCGCCTCCTCATTCGAACCGAGAGCAAAGGTATAGCGGCCGAGCACAGTGCGCCCGAGAATGTAGGACGCGGCGATCGCGACGAGGAAAAGGATCAAAACGCCGTTCGGGATCGGCAGCGCCGGAATGACCTCGCCGATCAGCGATCCGCGCGAAATCTGATCGAAACCGGGCGTGTCGTTGAAATAGATCGGCCGGGTTCCGGAAATCACCAGTGACAGGCCCTTCAGGATCAGCATCATGCCCAGCGTCGCAATGAAGGGCGGGATTTTCATCTTGGCGACGAATGTGCCCGAACACAGCCCGCACAAGGCGCCGGCCGCGATGGCCGCAAGCACGCCGAGCGGCAACGGCATGCCGGCAAAGGTCAGCACGACGCCGGCAATGACGGCGCAGAATGTCATGAGCGTTCCGAGCGAAAGGTCGATGCCGCCGGTGATGATTATAAGCGTCGCCGCGACGGCCAGAACGCCGTTGACGGATGTCGCCTGCAGGATCGCGATCATGTTCGACGTCTGCATGAAATTCGGCGAAGCGATCGAAAATACGATCAGCAGCGCGATCAGGGACGCGAAGGCGAGCAGTTTCTGATGCGCACCGGTATCGACCAATCTTGAAAGCAGATTGACCGGTTTGGTTTCCTCCACGGTCTTCACGGTGTTCCCCCCGTCGGTTGCATGGCTGCCTCGCGCTGCGTGGCAAGCTGCATGATCTGTTCTTGAGTTGTGTCCTTGCCGCCCGGCAGTATGCCGGTCAGCCGTCCCTCGCACATTACGGCGATCCGGTGGCTGAGCCGCATGATTTCCGGCAGTTCCGACGAAATCACGATGACGGCCTTGCCTTCCGCCGCCAGGTTTTCCAGAAGCTTGTAGATTTCCGATTTCGCCCCGACATCGATACCGCGCGTGGGCTCGTCGAAAATCAGGATGTCGCAGTCCCTGAGCAGCCACTTCGCAATGACCGTCTTTTGCTGATTTCCGCCGGAAAGAAGCCTGACTTCCTGGGTATCGGAGGGCGTGCGGATGCCGAGCGCGCGGATGTAGTCCCGCGCTGCCTTGCGCATCGCATCCTCGTTGAGGACGCCACCCCGGCCGGTGAATGTCTTCATGGAGGCAAGGGTGATATTGTCCCGCACGGTCATGCCGGTCGCCAGGCCGAAGTGCTTTCGGTCCTCGGACAGATACCCGATCCCCGCCGCAACGGCGTCGTGGGGCGTCGAGACGGAAACGTCCTTTCCGTGAACACGGATCGAACCCGCGTCTTTCGGATCGGCGCCGAAAATGGCGCGCGCCACCTCCGTGCGGCCCGCACCCATCAGCCCGGCAAAACCGAGAATCTCCCCCTTGCGAAGGGTAAAGCCGACATCGCGGATTTCCCTGCCGCGCGACAGGCCCGACACTTCCAGCGCGATTTCGGCATCCGAAAGGTCCGGCGCTTCCACCGGCTCCTCCTTCACCTCGCGCCCCACCATCATGGCGATGATGGTGGAAATGGGCGTATCGGCCGCTCCGAGGGTAGCGACATATTCGCCGTCGCGCATGACGGTCACGCGGTCGGCGATCCGCTTCAGTTCATCCATCTTGTGGCTGATATAGATAATACCGACACCTTCGGCCTTGAGGCGATTTATGATGATAAACAGTTCGGCGATCTCGGCGTCGTTCAGCGCCGCCGTCGGCTCATCCATGATCAGGACACGCGACCTGTAGGACAGCGCCTTGGCGATCTCGACCATCTGCTGCTTGGCGATCGTCAGACTGCCGACGTTCGCCTTCGGATCGAGCTTGAGATTCATCGACGCGAAGATTTCGGCCGCGTTGCGGTTCAGCAGAGCTTCGTCGAGCCGACCGAAAAGCCGGCGCGGTTCCCGCCCGATAAAGATGTTCTGCGCCGTGGTCAGATCATTCATCAGGCTGAGTTCCTGGTGAATGATGCCGATGCCCCGGTCCAGCGCCGCCCTCGGGGAATCGAATTCCACGCCCTCACCGTCGATCAGCAGTTCGCCGGCATCGCACTGGTAAATTCCGGCAAGGATCTTCATCAGCGTGGATTTGCCGGCCCCGTTCTCTCCCATCAGGGCATGGACCTCGCCGGCCTCCAGTTCGAACTGCACGTTCTTCAAGGCGTGAACGCCGGGAAAGCGCTTTTCGATACCTGTCATTTTGACGATCGGTGCCACGGCTCCTCCAAACCTCAAATCGTTACGCCGCCGTCAACCAGAAGCGCCTGGCCGGTCCGCCGCCAGCGCGGCAATCGCTTCCGGGTCGGTAACATCAAGGGTCCGGCACTCCATGTCGCCCAGCCCGTCCATCAGGGATTTGTCCCTGTCCGTGGCGATCACGCTGGCATCCTCGGCGGCGCAGGCAAGCGCGCTCGCCCTGCCCATGCCCTGGCCCGCCGCGGTAACGAGAACGGTCTTTCCCTGCAGCCGCATCACATCACCGCTCCGATCTGCCACGGCACGAATTCCGCACCGCCGAAACCGAGCTCCTCACTCTTGGTCCGCGCACCGGAGGCGACGCGGATCATCAACTCGAAAAGCTCCTCGCCCTTCGCCTCGATGCCGACACCCTCGGTAACGATGTCGCCGCAGTCGAGATCCATGTCCTCCGACATGCGCCGGTACATATCCGAATTCGTCGCCAGCTTGATGCAGGGCGTGGGTTTATACCCGGAAACCGAGCCGCGACCGGTGGTAAACGTGATCAGATTTGCGCCCGACGCCACCTGCCCGGTGACCGAACAGGGATCGAACCCCGGGCTGTCCATGAAAACGAACCCTTTCTTGTCGATGATTTCGCCGAACTGATAGACATCCGTCAGCGGGGCGGTGCCGCCCTTGGCGACGGCGCCCAGGGACTTTTCCAGGATCGTCGTCAATCCGCCGCGCTTGTTGCCGGGACTTGGATTGTTGTCCATCTCGCCGCCATTGCGGGCGGTGTAATCCTCCCACCAGCGAATGCGCTCGATGAGTTTCTTTCCCACGTCCACCGATTTGGCGCGGCGCGTCAGCAGATGCTCGGCGCCGTAGATTTCGGATGTTTCAGCAAGGATGGTCGTGCCGCCATGACGTACCAGGAGATCCGACGCATATCCCAGCGCCGGATTGGCCGTAATGCCGGAGTAACCGTCCGAGCCGCCGCACTGCATGCCGACGGTGATCTCGCTCACCGGCGCCGGTTTCCTTGAAGCCGTATCGGCTATTTCGGCGATGCCGCGAAGTTCCTCCAACCCCTTCTCGATGGTCTTGCGGGTGCCGCCTTCATGCTGGATTGTCATATAGCGCAGGGCACCGTCGGCGCGGATCGACCGGCCGCCGACAAGATCGGAAATCTGCATCACTTCGCAGCCCAGCCCGATCAGGAGAATACCGCCGAAATTCGGGTGCTGGGCATAGCCGGACAAGGTTCTGAAAAGCGTCGCGTAGCCCTCGTTTTCCGACGACATGCCGCAGCCGGTGCCATGCACGATCGGAACGATGCCATCCACATTGGGAAACGAATCCAGAAGGCCGGCCTTGTCGGCGGCTTCGGCAACGAAGCGCGCCACCGAGCCGGAACAGTTCACCGACGTCAGGATGCCGATATAGTTGCGGGTTCCGACCCTTCCGTCCGCCCGGTGATAGCCAAGGAACGTTCGCTGCTCGACGAAAGGCTCCAGGGGATCGTTCTGTGTCGCGAACTCATGGTCCCGCAGGCTGTGGGACGCCATGCCAAGATTATGTGAGTGGACATGCTCGCCAGGATTGATCTCCATCTTGGCCTGGCCGATGATCTGACCGTACCGCAGGACATCCTGGCCGGCGGCAATCGTCGAGCAGGCGATCTTGTGCCCCGGGGTGACGGCGACGGATAACGGTTCGGCCACACCGTCCAGAACGGAACCGGCCGGAATCGCGCGCAGAGCGATGACGACATTGTCATTGCCTCGCAGCTTCAGAACATCCCTTCCCGTCATTTGTGCGTTCCACTCACCCGTGATCTCCACTTTTGTGGATGTTCATTGTCCTCAGGCACTAGCTTGACTTGCAGACTATGTCAACTAACATGTTAGTTAGACGAGGGCACTTATGACGAATTCCGAAATCGACGTGACCGACCTAAAGGACATTGGCTCCTTCGAAGGATCGCTTGCTCAGAGAGTCTACCTGGCCCTCCAGGAAGCGATCCTCTCGCTGCAGTTCCTTCCCGGAGCCGTTGTGCGCAAGGCACCGGTCTGCGAGAAGCTCGGCGTTTCCAGGTCCCCGGTGGCGGAAGCGATCGCGCGTTTGGCGAATGAAGGCCTGGTGGATGTGATTCCGCAGTCCGGGACGCGTGTGGCTTACTTTTCGATGGAGGACATTCGCGAGGGCACATTCCTGCGTGAGGCGCTGGAACTTGCCGCTGTCACAAAAGTCGCATCGGACCGCACTGAAGACCAGATGGCCCAGATCAACCGGAACATGCGGCTGCAGACCCTTCTCGTTGAGGACCTGGACTTTGCCGGCTTCTACCAGGCCGATGAAGACTTCCACGCGCTTTTGATGCGGTTCACCGGTTATCCCCGGCTAACAGCGGTTGCACGCAATGTATCCTTGCAGGTGACCCGTGCGCGGATGCTCCTGCTGCCGACGCCAGGCCGCGCAACGGAAACGCTTGAAGAACATCAGGCTGTGACCGATGCCGTTCGCGCCCGGGATCCGGAAGCTGCACGGCAAGCCATGCAGCATCACCTCGACCAACTGATGCCGCGCATCGAAGCACTCGCACAGACCCGCCCGGAACTTTTCCAATCTCGATAAGACAGGAAACCTGCATGAAGGTCACTGACACCAAACTTCTGAACTCCCGCACGAAACAGCCGGTTCCATTGACAAGAATGGGCTTCGGCGGCGCACCCCTGGGCAATCTTTATCGCAAGGTGCCCGAGGACGACGCGCAGGCCGCGCTTCAGGCGGCATTCGATGCCGGCATCCGCTATTTCGACACAGCTCCGCAATACGGGCTCGGACGTTCGGAGGAACGGTTCGGCGAGGCTCTCAAGCGGTTCGGCCGTGACAATGTTCAGCTCTCCACGAAGATCGGCCGTTTGCTCCTCGACTGCGAACCGCACGAGGTCACGCCGGAGGCCTTTGTCGACGTGCCGCAAAAACGCATCGTCTTCGACTACACCTATGACGGCGTCATGCGCAGCTATGAGGCGAGCCGCGGGCGGCTGGACGTTGCCAATGCCGATATTCTGCTGGTGCACGACGTCTGTGTCTTTTCGCAAGGCTCGCAGGAAGCGAGCGACGCCAAGGTGAAAGAACTCTTCGACGGCGGCGGTTATCGCGCCTTGTGCGAGTTGCGGGATGCGGGCGATATCGCGGCCATCGGCGCCGGCGTCAACGAATGGCAGGTCTGCGAGAAACTGCTCGGCCTTGGTGATTTCGACGGTTTCCTGCTTGCAGGCCGCTACACATTGCTGGAGCAGGAAGCGCTGGAGAGTTTCCTTCCGCTGTGCGAGAAACGCGATGTCGGCATCATTCTGGGCGGCCCCTACAATTCCGGCATTCTGGCGACCGGCCCGGTGCCCGGTGCCAAATACAATTACGCGGAAGCATCGCCTGAAATCCGGGAACGGGTCGGGAAGATCGAGGCGGTCTGCAAGGCCCATAATACGCCCCTGATCGCCGCCGCCCTGCAATTCGTTTTCGGCCATCCGAGTGTCAAGACCGTCATTCCCGGCGCGGTCAATGCACGCGAGGTGCGCGCCAATGTCGAGGTTCTCGAAACACCGGTCCCCGCGGCTCTGTGGTCCGACCTTCGCGGCGAAGGGCTGATCCATCCGGACGCGCCGCTCCCCTCGGAGGTCGACTATGCTGCGTGACATTGATCCGGTCCTGTCGCCTGATCTGCTCCATGCCCTGCGGGCAATGGGACACGGCAACGAAATCGTCATTGCCGACGCCAATTTCCCAGGCGAAAGCCTCGGTCCGACTTGCATCCGTGCGGACGGGTCGACGGCAAGCCGCATTTTGCAAGCGATCCTGTCCGTCATGCCGCTGGACAGTTTCGTGCCCGATCCGGCCCTGACAATGCAGGTGGTCGGCGAGCCGGACGCCGTCCCCGAGGCGGTCGCCGATTTTCAGAGGATCATCCGGGAGACCGCGGATAACCCGGCAAAAATCCGGACCCTTGAGCGCTTTGCCTTCTATGAGCGGGCGGCAAGTGCATTTGCCGTCGTCCAGACGGGTGAGCGCCGTCTTTACGGCAACATCATCTTGAAGAAGGGCGTGGTCGGATGACGCGGATCGATGCGCATCAGCATTTCTGGGATGTCGCCCGCGGCGATTATCACTGGCTCACGCCCGAACTCGAGCCAATCTATCGCAATTTCCTGCCCCACGACCTCGCACTGCATCTGGCTCGTCACGACATTTCAGGGACCATCCTCGTGCAGGCCGCACCGACGATTGCCGAGACCCGGTTCCTGTTGTCCCTTGCGGACACGACGCCGACGATAAAGGGCGTCGTTGGCTGGGTCGATTTCGAAAGTCCCGAAGCTGCACAAACAATCTCCGATCTGGCTGCTCACCCGTCTCTGGTGGGTCTGCGTCCCATGATTCAGGACATTGAAGATGATGACTGGATGCTGCGTGACGACCTGAGACCGGCCTTTGACGCCCTTATCGCCCACGGGCTGACCTTTGACGCGCTGACGCTGCCGCATCACCTTGAAAACCTGAAACAGCTGCTCGCCAGGCATCCCGACATGCGCGTCGTGATCAACCATGGTTCCAAGCCCGTAATCCGCGACGGCCTCTTCGACCGCTGGGCCGGCGACATGAAGCAGCTTGCCGAGAACAGCAATGCCTACTGCAAACTGTCTGGACTGGTAACCGAAGCGCACGAGAACTGGACCGTCGACCATTTGCGTCCTTATGTGGATCACCTGCTGTCAACGTTCGGCTCCGATCGGCTCATCTGGGGCAGCGACTGGCCTGTCTGCCTGCTCGCAAGCAGCTATGAGCACTGGGTCGAATCAACGGAGAAACTGCTTGACGGGCTGAAGCCGGACCAGAGGACCGCCATTTTAGGCGGCAACGCCATTCGGGCATACAAGCTGATCATCTAACAGCGGTTCGGGGCAGTTCTTTTTGCTCTTGCGGGGTTAGCTCGGGCGACCATATTGAGCTATTTGATGATCCAAATCAGCTTGCTCGGCCAGGCGAACGGCGCCGCGCGATGTGGTGCATCGGGCAAGCCGTTCAACGACGCCGACGGGCTGATTTGGTTCACCGAAGGCCGGCTTATCAGGCCTTCTGGACGTCGTTGCGATCGCCTTGTGGTCGACCCGGACCACGGCGGCGATCGCGCCTGGCCAGTAGGCCTGATAAGCCGGTCAAATGGTTCAATATTATCGCCCGATTCTCTGGCCGGGCACGAAACGCGAATCGTTGCGGTTTGGGAGGCGTGGGCTCTTCAGCGCTATCTTCCGGACGGAACTTTCGACAAGGCCGTCGTACTGCCCGTTCCGCGCCCGACGTCCCGCGTGTTCGGCGGCGGTCAACCTGACGGCCGAATTAAAGATCGGCATATTGGTCTGTGTCCGTGAATAATGTCCGGTCTGTCTGTGTCCGCGGTAACTCAAAGCCTCCGTTCGGTTCCGGGGTCGAAGACATGCACGTTCGCGGGCGCCACCTTCAGGGCGATTTCCTCGTTTCGGGAAATAGCGGGGCGGTCGCGGGTCAGCACGGAGATTTCCCGATTTTCCACCTCGGCGATCACAAGCGTTTCCGAGCCGGTGGGCTCGGTGAACTGGGCATGGGCCGGGATCGCGCCCGGGTCCCCCGCGGCGGCGATCTCCAGATGCTCGGGGCGCAGGCCGACCGTGATGCCCTGCCCGTGCTGTCCGGCCTGCCTGGGCGGCAACTCAATCGCCTGGCCACGCGACAGGATGGCCTGAACCCGGTCGCCTTCACGACGCAGCGTGGCCTGCATGAAGTTCATCGAGGGCGAGCCGATGAAACCGGCCACGAACAGGTTTTCGGGCCGGTCGTACAGTTCCAGCGGCGCACCGACCTGCATGATGTTTCCGTCCTTCAGCACCACCACGCGGTCGGCCAGCGTCATCGCCTCGATCTGGTCATGTGTCACGTAGATCGACGTTGTCTGTACTTTCTGGTGCAGCGCCTTGATTTCGGTTCGCATCTGCACCCGCAGCTTCGCATCGAGGTTCGACAGTGGCTCATCGAACAAAAACACCTGCGGATTGCGCACGATGGCCCGGCCCATCGCCACGCGCTGGCGCTGCCCGCCGGACAGTTGCTTGGGATAGCGCGACAGGTAATCCTCGAGACCCAGAATGGTGGCCGCCTCCTGTACGCGCTTCTGGATTTCTGATTTCGGCGCCTTTCGCAGCAGCATTCCGAATCCCATATTTTCCGCCACCGTGAGATGCGGATAAAGCGCGTAGTTCTGGAAAACCATTGCGATGTCGCGGTCCTTCGGCGGAACGTTGTTGACCACGCGCTCGGCAATGCTGATCTCGCCGTCCGTGATATCCTCGAGCCCGGCGATCATGCGCAGAAGGGTGGATTTGCCGCAGCCCGAGGGGCCGACCAGAACGACGAATTCCCGGTCCCGGATATCAAGGCTGATCCCGTGGATGACTTCGATCGCGCCATAGTTTTTGCGGCAGTCGGTGATCTTGACAGAGCCCATGAGATCTTCCCGTTCGAATGTTCAATCCTTGACGCCGCCGGCGGTGAGCCCGCCGACCATATAGCGCCGGAAGTTGTAATAAAGCACCACCGGCGGCAGGGAGTAGATGACCGCCGTCGCCATGAGGAGGCTCCAGGGGGAATTGTCCTGACCCAGAAAGAATCCGAGCGCGACGGTCAGCGTCACCTTGTTCTCGCTCGACAACAGCAGGAAGGCATAGAGATATTCGTTCCACGCCAGGAGCATGGCAAAGATGCCGATGGCCACCATGGCCGGGCCCATGAGCGGAATATAGACGCGGCGCAGAATCTGAAAAGGCGTCGCGCCATCGACCTTGGCCGCCTCGTCAAGCTCCTTGGGCAGGTTCTCGGCATGCTGGCGGAACACCCAGATCGCATAGGGCGAGGCAAAGGTGGTCATCGCGAAGATCAGCGCCCAGGGCCGATTCAGCATGTTGTAGTCGCTCATCACGGTGAAGAACGGAATGGCAAGGAAGGCCATCGGGATCAGGTAGGAGGCCAGCGACAGATTGGTAATGGTCTGGCCGAAGCGGATCTTCATCCGGGCGATGGCGAAACTCGACGTAATGGCGACGAACAGGGTCAAAATCGCCGTTGCGATGGCGATGAAGACGCTGTTGGCCAGTTGAATCCAGAAATGACGCAGGAAAAAGTCGTCCTGGGTCAGCGCGATCCGGTAGTTTTCAAGCGTCGGATCGTCGGGCCAGATACGCCCGCCGAAGGGGGCGTCAATCGGTGTCAGCGACATCATGATCATGTGATAGATCGGCAGGAACGACCAGACGAACACGATCAGCCCGATGATCAGCAGTAACGCGTGCCGGATATAGCCGAAAATCCGCAGGCGCAGATTGGCGTCGAACGTGGAGGTGATGGTCTTGAACATGATCGCTCCGCAAACTCCGCTCAGTTCGCCTTCACGGCGGCGTTCAGACGACGCACCAGTATGAACACGCACGGCAGAACCACCGGCATGGCCGTCAGGACCGAGGCGACACCCATGTGCAGATCCCCCAGGTTGAACCCGTAACGGACACCCAGCGTCGCCAGAATATGGGTCCGGTCGACGGGACCGCCGCCGGTCAGCAGGAAAACACTGTTGAAATCGCCAAGCGTCCAGATCGCCGACAGGAGCGTCGAGGTGATGTAGAGGTTGCGGATCTGCGGGAAGGTCACGTAGCGGAACTTCTGCCACGTCGTCGCGCCGTCGACATCGGCCGCCTCGTAGAGCGATGTCGAGATCGCCAGCCGTCCGGCCATCATGATCAGGGTCCAGAACGGCACCCATTTCCAGACATGGACCATCACCACGGCGCCCATCGCCAGCGTGGGATCGTTGAGCCAGGCGGGCGCCGGCCAGATGCCGAACCAGGTCTCCAGAATGTGATTGACCATCCCCCAATCGGCATTCAGCATCCAGCGGATCGACAGGATCGAGGGGACCTGCGGCACCGCCCACGGCAGGATGAACACCAGGGCCAGAAGCTTGACCCAGCGAAAGGGCATCAGCAGGAAGCCGGACAGAAACAGGGCGAGAAGCAGTTTCAGATTCACGCCCACGCCGACAAGAATGGCGGTATTCCAAACGGTACGGATGTAAATCGGATCGTTCCACAGCCGGACATAGCTGTCCCAGTCCAGGCCGAGCCCGAGACCGCGGATCACCGGCATGACCGCGAAGGCCAGGAACACCACGACATAGGGAAGAACGAAGATCGCGCCCCAGGCGGCCTCGGAAAGCCCGCCCGAGGGAGATTGTATGGCAGCAGCCCCGGCGCCCGGGATGCCGCGGGACGGTTTTGTCTTTTGTTGATTATCCGACATGGCGGCTTCCCAGTTCTTGCCGGGGATCTGCGTCGGTTCAATCGGCCAGAAGTTCGGCGATGCGGGCGTTCATCTCGTCAACCGCCTCTTCCGCCGATGCGCCGTCCAGGACGATCCGGCTCGCCGCGCGGGCAAGAAGGTTTTCGGCCTGAACCTGCGTGTATTTCTGGTTATAGATCTGGGCGAAAGGCTTCGTCTCGGACGTGGTGTACTGGAGATAGGCGCCGTTCCTGTGGCTGTCGGACGGATCGGTCCAGAACGGAACCTCGAGCAGACTGCGGACAACCGGTTGCCAGCGCCCTCGCGAGCCTTCGACATAGGGCTGCAGGTTCTCGGGCTTGATCAGATCCGCCAGGAACTGTTTGCCGAGATCGGCATTGTCCGCCTCGGCGAACACCACCGCGTGCTTGACCGACGTCATGACCGGATAGCTTCCGCCGTCGGGGCCCTTGGCCGGCCAGGGGATCGTCCTGATCAGATCGTAATTGTCGGTGCCTGCCTGCGACGCCGGGATCGACAGGGACGGGTTGGCGGTCATCACCGAATTGCGGTTGAGGAAATCGGTGTTGTTGTCACCGTCGCCCCAGCTCACCGAACCCGAGGGCACGCAGTCATTGGCTCCTGCCGTGTAGCTTTCGAACGCGGCAATGGTCGCGGCGCGGTTTTCCGGCGTGTCGCCGACGAAATTGCCGTCCGAATCCACCAGTTCCGCACCGTGTGCGGCCAGATACATGTTGATGTGAAAGTTCGAATCGGTCGAGGCCGAGGCGAAGACCTGGCCATGCCCGAAGACCCGGTGCCCGGCCTCACGCGCGGCGGACTGGAAGTCCTTGCAGAAAAAGTTCCAGTAAGCATCCCATTCCTGCGGGATGTCGTCCGGCGACAGGCCGGCATCCGCCATGATGTCCGACCAGTAATGGACATGTGTGGTCTGCTGTTCGATCGGCACGACATAAAAGCCTTCCGTGCCGGTCTTGCCGTTCATCATCCGGATCGAATCCTCGATCCCGGGCAGAAAATCCGGCCTCATCATGCCGACAATGTCCGAAACATCGGCCAGTTCGCCCTCGTAGGCCCAGCGCGGCGTGGTCTGCCAGTCGAACAGGTGGCCAAAAGCGACATCCGGCGGATTGCCGGCTTCTATAGCCGCGACCACCTTGGGAATGACCTCGGCCACGGGCACAAAGATCACCTCGACATCGTGGCCGGTCTCGGCCTCCCATTTCTCGACGAATGCCAGAAGCGCATCGTCCTCCTCCTCGAAGAAGCCCTTGTTCCAGATAATGTCGAGATCGGCAGCCGATGCCGTCGCGGTTGCCGCAAGCAAGAGCCCGGACGCGCTCGCTCCGGCAAAAATACGCTTGATCGTCTCGGTCGTTTGCATGGAGTCCTCCCTGAACCCGTTCCTATTGCCATGCGAGGATAAAGTTTTCGGGTTGGCGAGTAAACAGAGATATATCATATACCGAATCAGGAACGAGGCCCGGAATGAACACCGAAATCAAAGAAACCGAAACCGCAAAAGTCGTGAAGATGTCGGATCGCGCGACCGTCGAGATCAGGCAGAAGATCATCAGCGGCGATTTCCCTCCGGGCATGAAGCTGCTCGAATCGGATCTCGCCAGGAGGCTGGGCTTCAGCAAGGTGCCGGTGCGCGAGGCGCTGCTGCGCCTTGAGCGCGACGGCCTTGTCGTCATGGCGCCCAGCCGCTCCGCCCGGGTCTTCGACATGGGGCCGGACGAGATCACGGATCTCAGCGAGCTGCGCCAGATTCTGGAATTGCAGGCCCTGAACCTGTCAGCCAGCCGTAATTTACAGGCGCTGGCCGCGGAGCTGGAAGACATCGCGGTGCAGATGGTCACATCCGTCGATGACAATGATGTCAGCCGCTACAAGCTCCTCGACTACGAATTCCATGGCGCGCTGTTTCGCCATTGCGGCAATGTCTATCTGCGCGAGAATTTCGAAACGCTGTCCTTTCGCGTGCAGGCGCTGCGCAACCGTCTGTCCAACGATCAGCACCTGAACAGGCTGTCGCTCAAGGACCACCAGGAGATTCCGGCCGCCTTGCGAGACGGACGAATCGGCGATGCGCGGGACATTCTGGAACGGCATATCACAACCACCACGGAAAATTACCTGACGCAAATCGCCGGGGAGCAAAGTGGATATCCTCGCTCACTGGGTGACCGGGCGGCGGGTTCGGTTCTGGTCGGCATCGAGGATATGGAGCGCTTTTGCAATACGGCCATGACAGCGGCGGGGGCCGACGAGGCAACGGCCGAGACGGTGACGCGCGCGCTGATGCATGCCTCCGTTCACGGCGTTGACACGCATGGCATGAGGCTGCTGCCGCACTATCTGAGCGCGTTCAAAGGCGGCAGACTCAACCCTGCACCGCAGCCGAGACTTGTCGCCGAACATGGTGCCGTCGCTGTCATGGACGGCGACGATGCCCATGGCGCACGCGCGACCTATGCGGCCATGGACCGCGCCATGGAACTGGCGCGGGCAAACGGGGTCGGGGCCGTGGCAATCCGAAACTCCTCACATTTCGGCGCGGCCGGCGCGTATGCGATCGAGGCCGCCCGCGCGGGGCTGATCGGCGTCGTTTTCGGCAACTCCGATTCCTTTGTGCGCCTGCATGGC